>DOYA01000014.1:0-11487 GCA_003518755.1 Clostridiales bacterium
ATTTGTGGATAATTCATACCAATTATTTTAAAATAAGGCAAGAGATTTTTTTCTCTTACCTTTTACTCACCTTTTAATCTAATTGGTAAAATCATATAAACATAATCATTATTTTCCACAGATTTTATCAAACATGGAGAAACATTAGTACCAAATTCAATATAAATCTCTTCTTCATCAATTGCTTTTAAACTATCTAAGAAATATCTTGGATTAAATCCAACTTCTAAATTTTGACCTTCTGTAGAAATAAATACTTCTTCTTTTGCATCTCCTGTTTGGTTTGTACAAGAAATTGTTAGTTTTCCAATATCAACTGTAACTTTTACAGGATATTTTTTTTCTTTTTCAATACTTGATGATGCAATTAAACTTATTCTTTCAAAACTATTTAATAAACTTTCTCTTTCTACTCTAATTCTTGTTTGCCATGTTGTTGGTATTACTGTAGAATAATTTAAAAATTCTCCATCTAAAATTCTTGTTACTACTTTACAATTTTCCATTTCAAAAACTGCTTGATTTTTTGAAACTCCTATTTTTATGCTATCAAACGAATCTGTTAAAATCTTATTAACTTCATTTAAAGTTTTTGCCGGAATAACTGCTTTAAAATCATTTACAGGAACTGGTATATTTATTGTTCTTAAAGCTAATCTAAATCCATCAATTGCAACAATATTTAATTTATTATTATTAATTTCGAAAAGACATCCTGTAAAAATTGGTCTTGTTTCTTCTTGGCTTACTGCAAATATAGTTTTTCTTATCATATTTTTTAATGCTGATTGTTCTAAAGTAACTGAATTTTCTACTTCTATTTTTGGTAGTTCGGGAAATTCATCTGGATTCATTGTAGCTAATTTATATAAAGCTCCTTCACAATCAATTGTTAGTAGATTATTTTCATTTAAACTAATATTAATTTCTGAATCAGGTAATTTTCTAATTATTTCTGTAAACATTGTTGCATTTACAACAATACTACCTTGTTCTTGAACATCACATTCCATTTTATATTCAATTCCTAATTCTAAATCATATGTTGTAAGTTTTATTTCATTATCATTAGTTTGAATTAAAATTCCTTCAAGTATTGGCATTGTTGTTTTAGAAGCTACTCCTTTTACAACTGAATTAAGAGCTTTCATTATTTTATCTTTATAACAGACAAATTTCATTTTTATCATCCTTTCTATTTTTGAAAACATACGGAACTATACGATTGTTTAAAATTTCCGTTATGTTATTTATTATAATATAAAGTAAATATATTTAGTAGTAGTAGTAGTAGGTATTGTGGATAATGTGGAAAACCTTATTTATAATTGTTATCCGTAGAAAAACAATTATGGATAAGTATGTGGAAAAGTGATGGGTGTTTTCCACAAGATTAACATTTTAAAGTGGATATTTGGTTATCAACAGGTTATAAACAGGTTTTCAACAAAGTATATGTGGATAACCAATCAAGCTATTCCGTAAGAATAGTTGTACATTATTTATAAAAAATTTTATTTATAAAAATATTATTTTAACTAATTTAATTTTTTATTATAATTTAAATATTTTTTATTCTTCAACTTTTAAAATTATATTTTTCACACTTTCCACAATTAATTTTGTATTTGTTTTTTCTTTTATTTCTTTTCCTATTTTTTTATAAGCATGCATAACTGTTGAGTGATCTCTATTTCCAAAATCTTGACCTATTTGTGGAAAGCTCATATTAGCAACTTCTCTACATAGATACATAGCTATTTGTCTAGGAAAAGCAATATCATTTGACCTTTTATCTCCTGCTAAATCTTTTTTTTCTATGCTAAAATATTTTGCAACAGTTTCTTGTATATATTCTGAAGAAATAACTTTTTCTTTTTTAAATATAAACTCATTAATTACATTTTCGGCAAGTTCAATTGTTATTGGACTATGTGTTAGAGATGCACGAGCGACTATTTTGTTAAATACACCTTCTAATTCTCGTATATTAGAGTCTATTTTTGTTGCTATATCAGCTAAGATATTATCATCTATTATAATATTTTCATCTAGTGCTTTTTTTCTTAATATTGCTACTCTTGTTTCATAATCTGGATTTGAAATATCTGCAAGTAGCCCCCATTCAAACCTTGATTTTAATCGATCTTCTAAAAATGGTATATCTCTTGGTGGTTTATCACTTGTAATTATAATTTGTTTTCCATTTTCATATAAAGTATTAAATGTATGGAAAAATTCTTCTTGTACCCTCTCTTTTTTTGCGATAAATTGTATATCATCTATTAATAGTGCATCTGTATTTCTATATTTATTTCTAAAAGGATCATTTTGCCCATCTTTTATTGAGTTTATTAAGTGATTTGTAAATTGTTCTGAAGTAACATATACAATTCTCATTTCAGGATTATTCTGAATTAATCTATTACCAACAGCTTGCATTAAGTGAGTTTTACCTAAACCAACTCCACCATATATAAACAAAGGATTATATGTTTTTGCAGGATTATCCCCAACTGCCAAAGCTGCCGCATGTGCAAATCTATTATTATTTCCTACAACAAATGTATCAAATGTGTATTTTGGATTAAGATTATTTTTTACATTAGTTGTTTCTTCTTCTTTTTTTTGTGGATGAATTATTTTTACATTGCTAAAATCATTGGATTCGATTACTGAAGGTGATTCATTGATATTAATATTTGAAGATGGAATTGCTTCTGCGTTTTCTTGAGGTTTTCCTTCTATATCATGTACTGAAAAAGTAAAATCCCTATTAGTTATATAGCTTATAGTGCTTAATATTAATGGAGCAAATCTATTTTCTAACATGTCTTTAATAAAGCCACCTTTACAAGTAAAAACAATATTATTATTTGAAATACTTTCTATTTCTAAGGGATTAATATATGTATTAAATGAAATCGGTGTTATTTCTGGAACTAATAAAGATTTAATTTTCTCCATAAGTTCTTCTTTATCTATATCATAATCCATAACACATCTCCTTTCTTAAAAGAAACTAATTATGTATATTAAACATAATAATAAACAACAAAAAGTTATCCACAAAGTTATCCACAATTGTTGATAAGTTTATATTGATTTAATAAAAATACACAAACAATTCGAACATTTTTTTATATCATGAAAACAAGTATGCGAAGCACTTTTGAGGTTTTTGAATTTTAAAAACTAAATCATTATATATCATTTGTGTAATTTTCACAGTTTGTGGATAACCTGTGAATAACTTAATAAAACTATTAAAAAATTCAATAATTATTAATAAAATTGTTATACAACATTTTTCAAAAAATTGCAATATAAATTTTAAAAATACTTTAAAAATATCGGAAATATAATATTGGATGTAAGAAGTAGGAGGTAGGGGGTTGGAAGTTAGAGATAAGAGGTCGAATGCATATTGTATGAGTTTCTTTAGAAGATAAATATGGCGGAATTTAGATTTTGTAGCATTTATAATGCGTACAAAATCTTAGTTTCGGTTTTTTAGAAAAATGGAAAATGTGATATTCCGTAAAAGTTGAAAAAAATCTTAAAAATCCATTGACTTTTTTTACTTTTTAGAATATAATATTTGAGCTTATGTTTTATGAAATATGTAAAATCATATAAAAATAATTAGCAATAGGGAGGTGTTTATAAATGAAAAGAACTTATCAACCAAAAAAAAGACAAAATAAAAAGGTACATGGTTTTTTTGCTAGAATGTCAACAAAATCAGGAAGAAATGTATTAAAAGCTAGACGTGCTAAAGGTAGAAAAACTTTATGTGCATAAGGAAGTGATTTAATATAAAAACTACAAAAATGTTAAAAAAAAACTATGAGTTTAAAGAAGTTTTAACAAAAGGAAATAAATTTTCAGGAATATATTTAAATGTTTTTATTTTAAAGAATCGATTTAGTTATAATTTATTAGGACTAGCTATTAGTAGTAAAGTGCGGAAAAGCAGTTCAAAGAGTTAAAGTAAAAAGATTACTAAGAGAAAACTATAAAAATATTGAAGAAAGTTTAAAAAAAGGATATAGCTTTGTGTTTTTAATTAAAAAAAATTGTGATGTATCAAATTTAAACTATAATAAAATTAAATTTGATATCTATGGTATTTTTGAAAAAGCGAGTATTATAAAGAAATGATGGTAATTATGAAAAATTTTTTTATTAGTAGTATTAATTATTATCAAAAAAATATATCACCTTGGATGGAAAATAAAAACATTAAATGTAAATATTATCCATCTTGTTCTGAATATACAAAACAAGCAATTGAAAAATATGGAGCTATAAAAGGATCCTTACTTGGATGTGAGCGAATTATTAGATGTAATCCCTTTTCTAAAGGTGGTTATGATCCTTTAAAATAACAACATAAAGGAGGATTTTCTGTGAGTCTTATGAATTTTTTTGCAAATTTATTTGGATATATTTTAAATTTTTTATATGAGCTTATTGGAAATTTTGGTTTTGCAATTATTTTATTTTCGTTATTAATAAAAGTTTTAATGTTACCTATATCATGGGCACAACAAAAAACAATGAAAAAAAGCCAAAAAGTAAATGATGAAATGAAGCAAATTCAATTTAAATACAAAAATGACCAAGAAAAAATGAACCAAGAGATTATGGCTTTATATAAGAGAGAAAAAATGAATCCTGCTTCTGGGTGTTTAAGTGCTATCATACAAATTGTTTTATTAATTTCAGTTTTTATGTTAGTAAGATCACCTCTTACATACATGAAAAAAATAGACTCTGAAATCATTAAAAACTCTGTTGGATATGTTAAAGAACAGGGAGCATCAACTAATTATCCAGAAATTGCAGTTATTAATTATATTACTAACATTGAAAAACAAGAATCCGTAGATGATAACCAAGAAAATGAAGAACAACAAGAGGAAAATGTTATTAAAGATAAAAATATTAGTAATGAAGAAAATGTAAATAGTGAATCATACAATAATTTTAATATTAAAGATTACAAAGATGAATTATATATTAATATGAATTTCTTTGGTATAGATTTAAGTAAAGTTCCAACTGAAGATTTAACAAATATTAAAGCTTTAATAATACCTATTTTATATGTAATATCTTCTTTTATTTCAATTAGATTATCTACAAATATGAATAATAAAAAAGAAGAAAAACTAATTAGTGATGGGGCTGATAGTAAAGAAGACAATGTAGATAATAATTCAAATGAAACAATTGAAGAAAATCAAGAAAAAGTTCCTGATCTTAATGATGCAATGGCAGACACAAACAAAAAAATGTCATGGTTTATGCCAATTATGTCAATATCAATTGCTATGGTTGCACCACTTGGACTTGCTTTATATTGGCTTATGAATAATATATTGATGATATTTGAAAGATTAGTATTAAATAAGATTATAAAAGAAGAAGGAGAATAAAATGCCTAATAATAGTGTAATATCAGAAGGTAGTACCACAAATGAAGCAATTGAGAATGGTTTAAAAATACTTAAAGTTTCTAAAGATATGGTTAATGTTAAAGTTTTAGAAACAGAAAAAAAGAGTTTTTTTAGTATTTTAGCGCCTAGAGTTGTAAAAGTTGAATTAACCTTAAAAGATGAAAAAGAACTTGCACAAATATCTAAAAATGACAAATCAAAAGAAGCTTATGTAAAAAAAGAAATAAAAGATATAACACCTGAAAAACTTGAGCAAGCTGAAAATAATGTAAAAACATTTTTTGAAGCTATTATAAATAAGTTGGGGAATAATATTAATTATTCTTTAGAAAAAAAACCTAATGGATTGGAAATTAATTTAAGTGGTGATGATGCTGGTTTCTTAATAGGGTATAGAGGAGAAACTATGTATGCATTTCAAGCTATTATTTCAACTATAGCAAATAAAGGAATTGATGAAAAAATTAGAGTTTGGCTTGATATAGAAGGGTATAAAGAAAAAAGAGAAAAGACTTTACAAAATTTAGCAAATAGAATAGCTAGAACTGTTGAAAAAACTAGAAAGTCAGTTACTCTTGAACCTATGCAAGCATATGAGAGAAAAATAATACACTCTGTATTACAAGATTCTAAAACTGTAAAAACAGAAAGTATTGGGGAAGAACCAAGAAGAAGAGTTGTTATTAGTTTAAAATAATTAAATAAAAATAAAATCAGAAGTCAAAGTTCCGATTTTAATCTAAGGATAAGATTAAAGGAATTTTGACTTTTTTAAGTTTGAAAATAGCATTATAAGATAATTATTTATAATTTAAAGGCTATAAATATATATTTTTGAATGGAGTGCGTAAGCGTTCAACCGGAGCGGAGCGTAGGGCGCCTGGAGCAATTGACATATATAGTTCAATTATATAATTTATTATATAATTGAACATATGAGAATTGCGACACCAAACGGAATGATAAAATATATATTTATGGACTTTAAATTAGAGTTATTATATAAAGGAGGTTTTTATTTATGAGTACAATAGCTTCAATCTCTACGGCTCCGGGCATTGGAGGAATTGGTATAATTAGAATGAGTGGAGAAAAATGTTTTGAAATTTTAAATAAAATATTTTATCCAAAAAACAATTATAATATTGAAGATATCAAAGGATATACAATAAAATATGGACATATAAAAGAAAACGAAAAAACAATTGATGAAGTATTAGTATCCTTTTTTAAAGCGCCACATAGCTATACTGCTGAAAATATGTGTGAAATAAATTCACATGGTGGAATTGTTGTCATGAGAAGAATACTAGATTTGTGTTTAAAAAATGGAGCAGAACTTGCTCAACCAGGTGAGTTTACTAAAAGAGCATTTCTTAATGGTCGAATGGATTTATCACAAGCTGAAGCAGTAATAGACATTATAAATGCTAAATCTGATATAGAAGCAAAAGAAGGAATTAAACAATTAGAAGGTTTTTTAGCACAAGAAATAGTCAAAATTAAGCAAAAGATTTTAGATTTGATGACAAGTATTGAAGTTTCAATTGATTATCCAGAATATGATGTTGATGAGCTATTAGATAATGAAATAAGTGAGAAGCTTGAGAGTATCAAAAATGAACTTCAAAAATTAGAAAAATCATTTTATAATGGAAAAGTAATTAAAGAAGGAATAAAAACTGCAATAATAGGTAAGCCAAATGCAGGAAAATCTTCTTTATTAAATGCAATATTGAAAGAAGATAGAGCTATTGTTACAGAATATGAAGGAACAACTCGTGATACAATAGAAGAATTTGTTAATATAAATGGTATTCCATTAAAATTAATAGACACTGCGGGTATTAGAGACACTGAAAATGAAATTGAAAAAATAGGAATTGAAAAATCAAAAAAAATAGCAAAAGAAGCGGATTTATGTATTGTAATAATTGATAGTAGTAAAAACATAGAAAAAGAAGATGAAGAAATACTTAAATCTGTTGATTGTAATAAAAGCATTGTAGTTCTTAATAAATCAGACTTAGGTTCAGTAATTGATAAAACCACAGAATTAATTAATAAATTTAAATATGTTATTAATATTTCAGCATTAAAAAGAGATGGAATTAATGATTTATATGATACTATTAATAAAATGTTTAATTTAAATGAAATTAATTTAGATAATGAAATTATAATAACCAATGAAAGACATAGAAATATTATAAAAAAAGCAATTAATAATGTTGAAAAAGCAGAAGAGAGCTTAAAAAATGGTATGCCTATAGACATAGTTGCAATATCTATAAAAGATATTTTATCAAATTTAGGAGAGATAACAGGCGATGAGGCTAGTGAAGAAATTATTGATGAGATTTTTGCAAGATTTTGTCTAGGAAAGTAGTCAGTTTGAAAAATAATTACAATTCTTTTCCAAACCTCAATGACATAAATTCTAGTTTGAAAATATTATTAAAAGCTCGAGAATCAAAAATAAAGAGTTAAAATTATTAAACCATAAACTTTGTTATTAAAAAACAAAAACAGACTATTTTTGTTTTTTGACAGATTATATAAAAGGGTAGAATAATTAGCATATCACAAAACTAAAACACTTATTCTTGTTTCACAAATAACATATAGTTATATTTATTATAATATGTAGGGTGAGAAATAAGATGTTGGAGTTCTGACTTCCAACCTAAAAAATTTCTTTAAATAAAAGGTAAAAATAAATTTGAAATAATGAAAGGATTAAAACAATGAAATATAATGCAGGAGATTATGATGTTGCTGTAATTGGAGCAGGACATGCAGGATGTGAAGCAGGATTAGCATGTGCTAGAATGGGAATGAAAACACTTATTTTTTCAATAAGTTTAGAAGCAGTTGCTAATATGCCATGTAATCCTCATATTGGAGGAAGCTCAAAAGGCCATTTGGTCAGAGAAATAGATGCACTTGGAGGAGAAATGGGTAAAAACATAGACAAAACTATGATACAAATAAAAATGCTAAATACATCCAAAGGCCCAGCTGTGCACTCTTTAAGAGCACAAGCTGATAGAAAAAGATATCAAATGGAAATGAAACATACTTTAGAAAAACAAGATAATCTAGAATTAAAACAAGCCGAGATTACTAAAATTAATGTTGAGGATGGAAAAGTAGTTTCTATAGAAACAGATGTAGGAGCTGTGTATAATGTAAAAGCTGTTATAGTATCTACTGGAACATATTTGAAAGGGAAAATATTTATTGGAGAATTTTCAAAAGAAAGTGGTCCAGATGGTGTATTCCCTGCAAATAAACTATCAGAATGTTTAAAAGATTTAGGTGTAAAAATAGTTAGATTTAAAACAGGCACACCTGCTAGAATTAATAGAAAAAGTATTGATTTTTCTAAGATGGAGGTTCAAAAAGGTGATGAAAATATAGTTCCATTTTCTTTAGATGATGAAATTAAAGAATTTGAACAACAAGATTGTTATTTAACATATACAAATGAAGAAACACATAAAATAATTAGAGCAAATTTACATAGATCACCATTATATGCAGGAATGATAGAAGGAACAGGTCCAAGATATTGTCCATCTATTGAAGATAAAGTTGTAAGATTTGCAGATAAAAAAAGACATCAAATTTTTATTGAACCAATTGGATTAGATACTGATGAAATGTATGCACAAGGAATGAGTTCATCACTTCCAGAGGATGTTCAAATAGCAATGTATAGAACACTGCCTGGATTAGAACATTGTGAATTTACCAGACCTGCCTATGCAATAGAATATGATTGTATAGATCCATCAGAATTAAAACTATCATTAGAGTATAAAAATATAAGTGGATTATTTTTTGCAGGTCAAACTAATGGAACATCTGGATATGAAGAAGCAGCATGCCAAGGTTTAATAGCAGGAATAAATGCAACCCAAAAAATTAAAGGAAAAGAACCAATTATATTAGATCGAACACAAGGATATATTGGGGTTTTAATTGATGATATTGTTACAAAAGGAACAAATGAGCCATATAGAATGATGACCTCACGTGCTGAATATAGATTATTATTAAGGCAAGATAATGCAGATTTAAGATTAACAAAAATAGGACATGATGTAGGATTAATTTCTGATGAAAGATATGAAAGATTTTTAATAAAAAAAGAAAATATAGAAAAAGAGATTAAAAGATTAAAGCAAACTATAGTAAAACCAAGTGAAAAAGTAAATATGTTTCTTGTGGAACATGGAACAACTCCTCTACAAACAGGCTCAAAAATGTCAGAATTATTAAAAAGGACAGAGATTACATATAAATCACTTAAAGAGATTGATGAAGATAGACCTGAACTTGATATAGCTGTTCAAGAAGAAGTAGAAATCCAAGTTAAATATGAAGGTTATATTAAAATGGAAGAAGAGCAAGTAGAAAAATTTGAAAAGATGGAAAATAAAAAACTATCAGAAGATATTAATTACGAAGAAATAAAAGGTTTAAGAATAGAAGCAAGACAAAAACTTAATAGAATAAAACCAACATCAATTGGACAAGCATCAAGAATCTCAGGAGTTTCCCCAGCAGATATAAATGTGCTTTTGATATATTTACAAATGGGGAAGAATGGAGTATAATATAAAATAACCATAAGGAAATGATTATATCTTTGACTAAAAAAATAAAAATGCAAAAAGAAATAAAAAGTTAAGTTTGTATAAATAGATGGTTTGAAAGTGATGGTTTAAATGAGTATTTATAATGAGTCAAATAAATTTGAAGGTATACGTCGTTATGATGAAGCAGGTAATCCGATCTGTTGGATAAAGGATTTGAAAAGGAAGATACACGAAAGAAAAGGAGTTTCCTTCCGTTGAAACATTTGATTAAAAAGGATTTATCAATGCATAATAAATATAGAAATAAAAGAGGAGCTAGAATTGCACCAAATATCAGTAAACAATTCAAAGAAAGATAAGTCGAATTATAAAAAGGAAAGTGTTAAAATATATGAAAACAGCATTCAATAAATTGTTAATAGAAAAATATCAAAAAATTAATAACAATCAGTTAGAAATGTTTTATAAATATATGCAATTATTGTTGAAATGGAATGAAAAAATTAATCTAACAGCTATAACAGATGAAAATGAAATAATATTAAAGCATTTTGTGGATTCTCTTACAGTATTAAAATATATTAAAGAAAATGATAAAATAATTGATGTAGGTACAGGAGCAGGATTCCCTGGAATACCAATTGCAATTATGATGCCAAATGTTAAAATAACTCTATTAGACTCTTTAAATAAAAGAATAAACTTTTTAAATGAAGTGATAAAAGAATTAGGTTTGAAAAATGTGGAAACTATACACTCTAGGTCTGAAGATTGTGGAAAAGACATGTTATATAGAGAAAAATATGATGTTTCAATTGCAAGAGCTGTTGCAAATTTATCTACACTTTCAGAATATTTACTTCCTTTTGTTAAAATAGGTGGTAAAATGATTTGTATGAAAGGTAGTGAAATTGAAGAAGAACTAAAAAATGCACAATATGCAATTAAAGTTTTAGGTGGCAAAATAATATCAAGAGATGAATTTACATTACCTGATTCTGATATTAAAAGAAATATAATTATAGTAGAAAAAGAACAGTACACACCTAAAATGTATCCAAGAAAAGCTGGATTACCTGCAAAAGAGCCAATAATAATAAAATAGTTTTTATTAAGGGAAATTCTATTCGGTTTTATTTCTATAGGAGCGCAATGTGCTCCATAAAAAAGAGAAAAAATATAATAATAGAAAGCTACTTTTTGTGGCTTTTTATTTTTGTCTTTTTTTTATATAACTTCACGTGGAACAATTGTCTAAAAAGCCTAATGTAGATAAAAATAGCATGTTTTTTAATAAAATGGTGAATAGTGTTTAATAATTTTTTTATAGTTAATATATTAATATTTTTCAAAAAATCTCGGCTCAATACACATTAAAGAAATTCTAATTTAAAAAAATGAGCCTCTTTCACTCA
>DOYA01000014.1:11609-14752 GCA_003518755.1 Clostridiales bacterium
ATAATGCTCCAATCGCATTCGATTTGTTTTCAAAATATTAATATAATAACTATAAAAAAAATGAATTATTGTAAATAAAAAGAACTATCATATTACGTGCTACTTAAGTAAATTTTATAAACTATAACAAAAAACATAAATTCATACAAAAAATATTGACATCTAACAAATATTTGTATATTATAATTGTGACAAAAAAATATTCTAATGGAGGGAGAAAAGTGGGAAAAGTAGTATCAATTGCTAATCAAAAAGGCGGAGTTGGAAAAACCACTACAGCGGTTAATTTAAGCACACTTTTAGCGAAAAAAGGTAAGAAAGTATTATTAATAGACACAGATCCACAAGGTAATGCAACAAGTGGTTTGGGAATAGATAAAAATGTAGAATTATCAACTTATGATTTATTAATTTCTGATGTTACAGCAGAAGAAATAATACAAGATACAGCTATTAAGAATTTAGATATTTCTCCATCAAATATAAACCTTGCAGGTGCTGAAGTTCAGCTTGTTTCAATGATGTCAAGAGAACAGAGAATGAAGGAAAAAATTGATGTTATAAAAAACAAATATGATTATATTATAATAGATTGTCCACCATCACTTGGATTAATTACATTAAATGCATTTACAGCATCGGATAGTGTACTTATACCAGTTCAATGCGAATATTTTGCATTAGAAGGATTAGGACAACTTTTAAATACTGTTGAACTTGTAAGGAAACATTTAAATAAAAACCTTTATATCGAAGGAGCTTTACTTACAATGTATGACATAAGAACCAATCTTGCAAATCAAGTTGTAAGAGAAGTAAAAAAATTCTTTCAAAATAAAGTGTATAAAACAGTAATTCCAAGAAATGTAAGAGTAAGTGAAGCACCAAGTTATGGTATGCCAATTTCAGTTTATGATCCAAAGTCTAAAGGTGCAAGAAGTTATGAGAAGTTTACGAGAGAGTTTTTGAAGTATAATGAAGCCGAGAGTAGAAGTTAGAAGATGGAAAGTAGGAAGACCGACCTCTGACCTCAAACAATAATATTTTAAAAGTACGGATAGACTCATAGAAAGAATGATAAAAAATTTTTGTAAAATAATTAAAACAGAATTGTCAAAAACGAGTATTGCTAGGCAAAATTGTTTGAAAAGGCAAGGGAGCGTACTTGGTGTACGTTGCTGAGGCTGTTCGAACGCTAGTGAGCTACAGCGTCAGTATGCAACAGCTGACTGTGTTTTAAAACAATTTTAACAACGCAAGACGAAGTTTTTCACAATTCTTTAGAGGAGGAGAAAAGATGGCTAAAATGACAGGACTAGGAAAAGGCCTAGATGCATTGTTTTCAATGCCAATAGCTGAAGAAGAAAAACAACAAGAAAATGATGTTTTAAAAAATTTAAAAATTACAGATATTGAACCTAATAGAGAACAAGCAAGAAAGAAATTTGATGAAGAAGCTATTTCAGAACTTTCAGAGTCAATTAAAATGTATGGAGTTATACAGCCAATAGTTGTTACTAAAAAAGACGGATATTATTCAATAATTGCAGGAGAAAGAAGATGGAGAGCTGCTAAAAAAGCAGGATTAAAGGAAATACCAGCAATTGTTAGAGAAGATGATGATAAAACAAATAAACAAATTTCTTTAATAGAAAATATTCAAAGAGAAAACTTAAATGCTGTTGAAAAAGCATATGGAATTAGGGCTTTAATGGATGAATATAATTTGACACAAGAAGAAATTGCAAAACAACTTGGAAAAAGTAGAAGTGCAATTGCAAATTCTGTTAGAATTTTGAATTTATGTCCAGAAGTGCTTGATTTAGCAAAACAAGGCAAATTAACAGAAGGGCATTGTAAAGCATTACTTGCTATTCAAGATCCAGAAGAGCAGATAAAAACAGCCCTAAGAATAGTCGAAAATGGAGACACTGTTCGTATGGCAGAAAAAAAAGTACAACATAAAAAGAAGAATTCAAAAGTAGCAAGAAAGTATGACTATGTATATAAAGATATAGAAGATACTTTCCAAGGATTTTTTGGTACAAAAGTTAAAGTAGATGCAGGAAAAAGAAGTGGAAAAATTATAATAAATTATACAAATAATGATGATTTAGAGAGAATATTAAGTTTAATAAAAAATTAATTAAAATCATAAGAACCCCGTAATGCGACTTACGGGATTTTTTTCAATGCTACTCAAATTGTATGCTTAAGTTGTTATTATAATAGTATATATTTTATTATATGTCAAACTTTTGTTATAAGATAGTGATTTAAATGTAATGAAATGTATTAAATAGTGATATATAAATAATTTGAAAAGTTTCGAATGTGATTGGAGAAGGGATAATCATTTCTTTAATATAAATTAATGAGGAAGCGATGGCTTGCTAAGCAAGAGCAGCGAGAGGCTCGTTAATTTATATTTTAGAAATGATATCACTTCGTATTGAGCCGAGAAACTTTGAAAATTATTTATATATCACTATTTTTGTGTTTAGACTATTATTTAGTAACAAATTTTTTAAAAATTCATAAAAATTCATAAAAAGTTATTGACAAAGTATTGATTAATATGTTAAGATATCTAATGTTGCTGATGAGAATCACAATATATGGAGAGGTGGTCGAGTTGGTTTATGGCACCAGTCTTGAAAATTGGCGTGCGTGTGAGCGTACCGTGGGTTCGAATCCCACCCTCTCCGCCAAAACAATTATAACGTAGAAAAATTGCCACAAACAATATTCTACGTATTTTTTATAAAAAATGTAGGTGTACCCAAGTGGTGAAGGGGGCAGTTTGCTAAACTGCTAGGTCGAGTCATCGGCGCGGAGGTTCGAACCCTCTCACCTACGCCAGAAAAGTATTAAAACTATAATGCATTGGTAAAAGTCATATCAAGCTTTTGCTAATGCATTATTTTTATAAAAAATATATAATATGTAAATAGTATGGGAAAGATTATGTTTGAAAAAATTAAAATCAAGCACTTAATAAAAAAGAATAGAAAAAACATCAAGATTATTTTGTTGGATTGAAAAAATGAAAATTATCTATATATAAAATATAAAAAGAAAATCAGATTTTAATTTTTTTATTTAGCACCTAAATATTAAGGTATAGCCTTAGGGATACAACA
>DOYA01000012.1 GCA_003518755.1 Clostridiales bacterium
ATTCTTTAGAAAATGCTTTTATATCTTCTAAATGAGGAAAATAGCATAAATTATGTGCAGCTCCTTTTTTTCCATTTCTTCCAACTTCAGTTGTTTCTACTTCACTTCCTAAAATAATACAAACTTTATCTTTGTATATTATTCCCCCATCTTTTAACTCATAAGCATCACCAGTTTTAAGAAAGTTTTCAATATCTTCTATAACATAAGGAGAAGCACAGTCTATAATTCCGAGCAACTTGTATTCCTTTTTTATTATAACATTCTTTAGCAATATTTGCAAAATTCAAACTTTTTGCTCCAGTTATTTTCACAGGTTTACCACTTTCTGATCTTCCAATATGAATGTGTAAATCAGCAAATATTTCGTACATTCTATTCCTCCAATTTATATTTTAGTTCATGATTAAGAATTTTTTTTGCAGTATCTCCACTAAATAATGCTCTGCTTGAATGATTCAATGCATTAGCATGATCTTTTGCAAGATTTTTCATTTTTTCCATATTAGATTGAACATCAGCCGTGTTTTCTGCTGTACTGTCTAAATTTAATGTCTTAGCTTTTTTCTTTACATTTTTGCTAAGGGCAACAGATATTTTCTCATCATATACATTTGAAAGTGCAACTATATATGCCATTACATTTGCTTCTTTGTTATGTAAATGAACAAGTTTTTTTATAATAGGAACCTCAATTATATCTCTTATAGTAATTTTTTCTAATTCATTTATAAAAGTTTCAAATAAATCAAGATATCTATTATCTGAATATTTTAAGTTTCTCTCTCTTAGGACAACCAAAGCTTCTTCAGTTGTAAAAGCATCTCTTTCAACTCTTTTTAGAATTAATCCTGTAAATTGATCTACAACTTCTAGAATATCACTTTCCTTTTCTCTAGGTGTACTTTTACTATATCTATTTAATTCTTCACAAATTTTGCAAAAACGTTTACTAAATCCAAGAGTACTTAAATATTCAGCACCTTCTTTAGCATAAGACTCTAATTTTCCAATTTTTTGAGCATTTTCAACTTTTTTACAATTACATAATAGCATTGCTGTTAATACTTCATTTTCATCAACATTTAATTCCATATATTCTATAAATAATTTTGCTATTTCGGTTTTTAGTATTATAGATTTATCAAAATATATACCCGCTTTTTTCGATAAATAGTATGCTATTATCATTTTTTCTGCTACGTTTTTTTCTTCTAAAATATATGTTGCAAAATCTTCCATACTTTCCTCCTACGTTTCTTATTCCTTCTTAATTATATTTCAAATTTTGACAAATAGCAAGTATTTTTTTGAGATTTTTAAACTGTATGTTACTAGATAAGGTTTTACATTATTAAAGCAAAAGAAATAGTGATATATAAATAATCTTCAAAGTTTCTCGGCTCAATACGAAGTGATATCCTTTCTAAAATATAAATTAACGAGCCTCTCGCTGCTCTTGCTTCGCAAGCCATCGCTTCCTCATTAATTTATATTAAAGAAATGATTATCCCTTCTCCAATCACATTCGAAACTTTTTAGATTATTTATATATCACTATTTCTTATATAGAAACCATTATCTAGTAATAACTTAATATTAATCTATAGAATAATATCTCTTTTTAGAATACAATTGCTCACAATTCCTATTCCAATAAATCTATTTTGGTAATATATTTTATATACATTATCATTTTTTTGAACTTTAATTTTTACTCCATTTATGAATTTTTTTAGATTAGCAGAATCTAATTCTACCTTTTCTTTATTTAAAAAAAAATTTTCTATTGTAATAAAATTATTGTCTACTTTCTCTTTATTTTCCAATTCTGAAATTGTTAATGAATTTTCTATTGAAAAACCCCCAACTTTTATTCGTTGTAGTTCTTTCATAAATCCAACTGTCCCAAGTTCTTTTGCAATATCTTCACATAGAGTCCTTATATATGTACCTTTTGAGCAATGCACTTTAAATATAATTTCTTTTTCTAGTTTTGATATTGAAACAAGTTCTATATTATAGATTTCTATATTTCTACTTGGTATTTCAATACTTTGTCCTTTTCTGGCATACTCATATAATTTTTTTCCATTTACTTTTATTGCAGAATAAATTGGAGGTATTTGAGTAATTTTACCTTCAAATTTTTTTAATGTACTTTTTACAAAAGCTTCATCTAAGATAGTATCATCAACATTTTTTTGTTCTAATATTTCACCCTCTGAATCTCCTGTTGAAGTCTTTTCTCCAAGTTTAATTGTTGCAATATATTCTTTATCATGATTAATTAAATATTTAGAAAGTAAAGTTCCTTTTCCAACAAGAATAGGAATGACCCCTGTTGCCAAGGGGTCAAGTGTTCCGGTATGCCCTACCTTCTCATGAAATATTCCTTTTATTTTTTGAACCACATCATTTGAAGTCCAATTCTTTTCTTTATTTACAATTATAATTCCATCCATGATTATTCCTCATCATTCTTAGGTATTATATTTTTTAAGATATTTTCAATCCTTGCCCCATATTCCATAGAATCATCTATCTCAAATCTAAGTTCAGGAGTATACCTTAAATTAACTCTTCTTGCAAGCTCAGTTCTCATAAAACCAGATGCACTTTTTAGTCCATCTAATGTTTCTTTAACATTTTTGCAATTTAACAAACTAATATATACTCTTGCATATCTTAAATCAGGAGAAGTCTTAACTTTTGTAACACTTATCATTCCTGTAATATGTGGATTTTTTAAATCAGTATCAATAATAATACTAAGCTCTTTTCTAAGCTCTTCATTTATTTTATCCATACGATTTGAATTCTTTCTAGTTATCATCTCTTAATCTCCTTCATAATAAATGCCTCAATAATATCTCCTTCTTTAATATCATTGAATTTCTCAAGCTGTACACCACACTCATAATCTTTAGCAACTTCTTTAACATCATCTTTAAAACGTTTTAAAGATACAAGTTTACCCTCATGAATAACTACATCATCACGTAAAACCCTGACACCAGCATTTCTTTCTATTTTACCTGTAAGAACCATGGCTCCTCCAACAGTACCAACATTAGAAATTTTAAATATTTGTCTAATTTCAGCTGTTCCTAATAGCTCTTCTTCAAATTTAGGATCTAACATTCCTTTCATAGCTGATTCAACATCTTCAATTGCTTGGTAAATTATAGAATATTGTTTAATCTGAACTTCATCTTTTTCTGCTTCTTGTTTTGCACCTGCAACTGGTCTTACATTAAATGCTATAAT
>DOYA01000013.1 GCA_003518755.1 Clostridiales bacterium
TTCTACTCATAGCTAGAAGCTTTTATAACCCCCTGTCGAACAGGGGGTTTTCGTTACACAATGAAAAATAGTTGCCTATTGACAACTATTTTCTTCAAAATATTCATTTATTCTTTGTTTTAGTTCTTGTTTTACTTGTTCAATTGTCATTCCTTCTATTTGGGCTCCTGCTAGAGTGATATGTCCACCTCCACCCATTTTTTCTAGAATTAATTGAACATTTATATCTCCTATTGAACGACCACTTATTGTGACTTTTTCTCCATCATTTCCTAAAACAAATGATGCTGTAATATTTCCAATTGTTAATAATTCATCAGCAGATTTTGCACATATAATGTTTGCTTCTTTGTCTTCACTTTCATAAACTGCAATTCCTATTGTGTCATTTATAATTTCTGTAGTCTTAATAATTTCTGTTATTTTTGTGTAAGTTTCTAAATCACTTTGGAACCA
The DNA here is from genome assembly GCA_003518755.1 of Clostridiales bacterium. Taxonomy (GTDB): domain Bacteria; phylum Bacillota; class Clostridia; order TANB77; family CAG-508; genus CAG-269. The sequence goes on from DOYA01000013.1 coordinate 457, forward strand.
TTTTTTTACTCTTATTATATCTACACCACATTTACGTAAGTATGCTGCCGCCTCAAATGTACGTACTCCTGTTTTAAATGTGAAGTTTTTAGTGTCCATCATAATTCCTGCATAAAGAACCTCTGCTTCTATTTTTGAAAGATCTACTTGAGTATTCGTATATTGCAAAAGCTCTGTTACAAGCTCTGCAGCAGATGATGCATATACTTCGTGGAATGTAAGGATGCTTTTTTGAATAAAATCCGGACTTCTTCTATGATGATCTATTATTGCAATTTGATTTGTTTTATCTAATAATGAAGGATCTTCTACATAACTTGATTTATGTGTATCTACAATTATTAAAAGAGTTTTATCAGTAATTTTTTCTTCTGCAATTTCCTTATTTATAATTACTCCTTCAAATTCATTTTCTTCATCTAAACTTGCTTTTACTGGCCCTAATGCCATAGTATCTGTATTTGCAACAATGTAAGCTTCTTTTCCTAAATTTGTTGCTAATCTATACATTCCTATTGCAGAACCAAGTGCATCAATATCCGGATTTATATGTCCCATGATAAGAACTTGATCATTTTCTTTAATAAGCTCTTCTAATGCATGAGCAACTATTCTTGCTTTAACTTTAGTTCTTCTTTCAACTTCTTCTACTCTTCCACCAAAGAAATTGTATTTGCCATTTTCTCGAATAGCTGCTTGGTCTCCACCACGCCCAAGTACAACATCCATTGTATTTAGTGCTGATTGATATTTTTCTTTTCCTGTTTCCCCTTCATTAGAAATAGCTATACTAAGAGTAAGTTGAACTTTAGTGCTAGTATTTATTTCTTTTATTGTATCTAAAATATTGAATTTGCTTTCTTTTATTTTTTCTAAATATCTTTGCTCAAATAAATATACAAATCTATCTCTATCAGATTTTACAACTATGCCTTCATACTCATTTGCCCATTCATAAATAGATTTCTCAATTTCAGCAATTATTTGCGGTCTTTCATCTATTTCTATTTGTTGAATTGTTTCTTCATAATTATCTATCATAATTATTCCAACACAAGCTTTTGAATCGTTATACTCTCTTTGAAGTTTGAGATTTTCAGTTTCATCTAGAAAATACAATATCATCATATATTTTTCTTGTCTTTTTCTTTCTCTACTTCCTGATTTTACAAACTCTCCAAGAATTTTGTATTCTTTATTATCAATTTTTAAATTTCTTACAATAGATTTATCTTTTTTATCTTTTCTTTCTTGTATTTCAAGATTGATATTTTCTAATAATTCTGTTAAATAGTTGTTTATATCTATATTTGCAAATTCTGATACAAATTTTGTACTTCTCCATACAATATTTCCATCTGTTTCAACAATTATTAATGGTATTGGTGAATATATCAAACTATTTTTAGCAGCTTGATTAACATTTAAAGTTAAATCTTGTAAATGCTGAGATATTTCACTTTTTCGTTTGTTATTTGCAAAATATGTATATCCTAATATTAGTGCAAAAATTAAAATTGCTGGAATTATAAATTTAGGATTATATATACAAATTACAACTAATAAAACAAAAATTATTACTAAATAAATTTTAGTTCTTGAAACTAAACTATCAAATAATTTTCTATTACTACTTTGCAATATGGTTTCTCCTTTTATTTTTTTACCACTCTATTTTACTGCTAAAATGCAATTTTGTCAAATTCAAAATAATAGTGTTACTAGATAATGGTTTACGTAGAATAATATTTAAGAAATAGTGATATATAAATAATCTTCAAAGTTTCTCGGCTCAATACGAAGTGATATCATTTCTAAAATATAAATTAACGAGCCTCTCGCTGCTCTTGCTTCGCAAGCCATCGCTTCCTCATTAATTTATATTAAAGAAATGATTATCCCTTCTCCAATCACATTCGAAACTTTTTATATTATTTATATATCACTATTTTCTTTGTTTTCCTAGTGTAAACCATTATCTAGTGTTACAATTCACAGCTAAATTATTATTGTAGAGTAGCAACAGCGGCATTGTATATCTTTTTTCGTGCTTTAGTCGAGAAAAAAGCATATACAATGCACAGCAAAGTTGCGACCTTGATATAGCTGTGAATTGTAACGATAAATAATAATAACAATAAAAAAAATTCAAAAAACTGTTTATTTTTGTAATATTTTGTGATAAAATACAAAATAATTATATTAATAGGAGGAATTATTATGGAAGTAGTTAGATGTTCTCGTTGTGGAGCTTTTTATACAAATGGTGGCTATGTATGTCCAAAATGTTCTGATAAAGATAATTTTGAATTAGCTACATTTAAAAATTTTGTTGAAGAAAATGGTGTTAATGTAAATTCTTTAAACCAGGTTTCCATTTCAACAGGTATTTCTGAAAAAAATCTTAATAGGTTTTTGGGATATGAAGGTTTGGAAGGATACAAGAAGTTATTTAAATAGAAAGGATTGAAATTAAAATGCAAAACGTACTAGATATTTTACAAGAGAGAAATTATATTGAACAAATGACACATCCTGAAGAAATGAAGAAAATGTTTTCTGAAAAAAGTTGTGTTCCTTTTTATATTGGGATAGACCCAACTGCAGATAGTTTGCATGTTGGTCACTTTGTTTCTTTAATGGTTGCAAGTTATATGCAAAAATGTGGTCACAAACCAATTTTACTTATGGGTGGAGGAACAGCCATGATTGGTGATCCTTCTGGAAAAACTGATATGAGAAAAATGATGACTCCAGAAATTATCCAACACAATGTTGATTGCATAAAAAAACAAATAGAGAAATTTGTTAATTTTGATGGAGAAAATGGTGCAATTAT
>DOYA01000185.1 GCA_003518755.1 Clostridiales bacterium
ACACTTTTGTCAACAGTGTCAAAAAGAACATTTTTTTCATCCTTAATTAAATATGAATTATAACTCATTCCATTTTGTACTTTGTATTGACCTTCAAATAAGTCTATTCTCTCATCATTGGCTCCAATATAATAAATATCATCATTTATTTTCATAATATTTGTTTCCTCTCATATTATGCTTCTGGCTCAACAATACCATAGTTTTTACCATCTTTAAGTTTATATATTACACAAACCTTATTTGTTTCAACATTAACAAATGGTAAAAAGATGTGTGTAGGTCTTTCTTGAAGTTCAAGCATTGCATCTTCTGGTGTTAAGGGTTTAATTTCATAATAAGCATATTTTAGTATTTCATTTACAATTTCTTTTTTAGGTGCTATATCTTCATTTAGTTCTTTAATAGAACCTTCTCTCATCATTTTTTCTCTTTTAGTTTTAACTTTTCTAATTTGACCTTCTAATATGTCTATAACTTTATCTATAGATGCGTACAAATCTTTTTCTTCTGATTCTGCTCTGTATATTTCTCCATTTGTATCAATTACAATTTCTGCAATTTGTTCATTTTTTTCAGTTCTAATTGTTACTTCTGCTGAAGAATTTTCAAAATATTTGTCAATTCTTTCTAATTTTCTTTCTACATATTCATTAATTGCATCTGTAACCTCTATTCCTTTTCCTAAAATTTTAATTTCCATAAGTCACTCCTCCTTCTTTTTCTACATTATATATGTAAATTAAGTTTTTTGCAAGAAAAATTGAATATTATTTTAAAAATACAGTTTTTCTGATATTAAGACTTATAAATATATATTTTAGAATGAAGTGCGTAAGCGTTCAACCGGAGCAAAGCGTAGGGCGCCTGGAGCAATTGACATCTGTCGTTCAAATATATAATATATTATATATTTGAACAAATGAAAATTGCGACACCAAACGAAATGATAAAATATATATTTATAAGGCAGACTACTAAAAAATTAGCTAAACAATTGCATTATCTCTTCTTGGCTAAATTTACTAATAAATGATGTTTTAGTTGAAAGCATATTATCTATTAAGGCTGACTTTTTTTGTTGAAGTTCATAAATCTTTTCTTCAATTGAATTTGAAGTAATTAATTTATAAACTTGTACATTATTTTTTTGACCTATTCTATAAGCTCTATCTGTAGCTTGGTTTTCAGCAGACTGATTCCACCATGGATCATAATGTATTACCATATCTGCTCCAGTTAAATTCAGTCCTGTTCCTCCTGCCTTTAATGAAATTAAAAATACTTTTATTTCATCATTTTTATTAAATTCATCTACTAATTCAATCCTTTCGCTAACTTTAGTGGCTCCTGTGAGTTTAAAATATTTAATATTTCTATCTGATAATTCTTTTTGAATTATTTCAAACATTGATGTATATCCTGAAAACAATAGTAATCTATGGCCTGCTGAAATTGCATCTTCTATTATTTCCATACATTGATTTAATTTACTAGATTCACCTTTATAATCTTCTATAAATAAACTTGGGTGGCAACAAATCTGTCTCAATCTTGTTAAGGCTGCAAGAATCATTATTTGACTTTTTTCAAATCCATTAATTTTTATCTGGTCTGCAACTTCTTGTTTTGCTTTTACTAAATATGACATATAGATTTTTTCTTGTTCTTGCTCCATTGTATTATTTAAAACTGTTATTGTTTTTTCAGGAAGCTCTGTTAATACCTCTTTTTTAGTTCTTCTTAACACAAATGGTTCAATCAACATTTTTAATTTTGACATTGCATCTTTATCATCATTTTTTACAATTGGTGTTTCATATATTTTTTTAAATTTTTTATATTGGAATAAATATCCAGGCATTACAAAATCAAATATTGACCATAACTCTGCAAGAGAATTCTCAATTGGAGTTCCTGTTAATGCAAATCTTGTTTCACCTTTTAATTCTTTAATTGCTTTTGCATTTTGTGTATTACTGTTTTTTAAATATTGAGCTTCATCTGCAATTATGTATTTAAAAGTATAATCAATCTCTTCATATCTTTCTCTATCTCTTTTTAGTAAATCATATGAAGTTATAATTAAATCATATTGATCTATTTCAGAAAGTATTTTCCTTCTTTCATTTGCAGTTCCTGAAACAACTTTAACCTTTAAACTTGGAGCAAATTTTGATGCTTCTTGTAACCAATTTAGAGCTAGAGAGCTAGGGGATATAACAATACTTGTTTTTCTGTTGTCTTCTTTTACATAAGCTAGGATTATTGCTAAAACTTGTAAAGTTTTTCCAAGCCCCATGTCATCAGCAAGTATTCCTCCAAATTTATAATTATCTAATGTTTCTAGCCACTTAAATCCAAGTTTTTGATAATCTCTTAATGTTGCTTCTAAATTATCTGGAATTTCTATTTGATCATCTATATTGTCTTTCTCCAAATTTTCAATTATTTGCTTATATTCACTATTTTTAGTTGTTTTAGTAGTTTTGAATTTTTTTAACAATTCATTTAAGTATAAACTTCTATTTACTGGTAGTTTTATAGTATTGTTCTTTATATCTTTATAATTAATATCCATTCCAGAAGTTAATTTATCCAAAAATTCAATATCTTCATTTTCATCTAAATTTAAAAATGATCCATTTTTTAATCTATGAAATTTTTTCTTGAGTTTATATTTTTGCATAACTTCTTCTATTTCTTCTGGTGAAATATTTAGCTTATTTAAATCTAAGTTTAAAAGATTATTTTCTACTTTAACTCCTAAAGTACCTATTTTAGGCTCTCTTATTTGCTTTGTTTTAAAATTATCTGTAACTAATACTTCAAATTTTTGCATATAAAAATTAATCTCATCAGATAAAAAATTGTATATTTTTTCATCATCAGGTAAAATAAATCTATTATTTTTTATATCTAGCATAAAGCCTGTTTTTTGAAAAATATTAAGGTTTCTATTTTCTTCAAGCTCATTTCTTAATGCATTTATTTTGATATTTTGTAATATCGGATTAAATTCCTCATCTCCATAACAGAATTTTACATCCATAATTAAAAAATCATCTTCATTAAAATCCAAAAAAACTTTAACTGCTAATTTTTGTGGTTTATATTCCTCTAATTCCTCTGGAAGAATTCCTATTATCCTTATTGAATTTTTAATTTTTGGCATTACAACAGAATAAAAATCTTTTAAATCTTCTTTACTAAGTAACATTTCTGAAGTATAATTTTCTCTAAAAGATTTTATTAGTTTTAAAACTGATTCAGAAAATTCTTTATTGCATCTATATAATCTATTATCATATAATACATATGTATATTTTTTTCCATTAAATATATGTATTTTAAATATGTCAATATTAGGTTTTAAAGATAGCTCGTTTTCATTTAATTTTGTTAATTCAAATTCAATTTTTGGATTATCTTCTATAAATTCTAATTTTGAATTTGAATAATCATATGAAAACTGTATTTTTTTATTCTTCAATATATCAAAAGCTTCATCTAAAGTACTTTCTCCTAGTGTTATTGAAGATTTATTTATAGAAGAACCATAATAATTATATCTATTTGTTAAACTCGAATACTTAAGTATCTCTGCATATTTTAAAATAAAATCCAAAAGGTCTTTAGAATCGTCATCAAAGTTTTCTCTAGAGTGGACAAACTCTAGTTTATCCCCATATTTTTCATATTCATTATTTGTTACTTTTGTATAAAAATCTGTTAAGTCTTTTAATTTGTACATTCTAGTTGTACCTATTTTAAAGTCTAATTTCATACCATAAGAAAATTTATCATATTCTAATCTAGCCTCAATTTTGACCTTATTATTTTTTATATAATTATTTTGTTCTTTATTAATCTCTTCTAATTCATCATTATAAAAAGTGCTTATCATGTTTTTGAAATTTTTATATTTATGATAGCCACTTGAATTTTTTTGATTATTAACAACCATCTCGTTTTGAATATCATGATCCCAGAATTTTGTTTGCTCAAATCTCATTAATGATGCTAAAATATGTTTACAAATACTGTAATTGTTAAAATAATCCATACATTCACAAGATGCAACATCAAGTTCTCCATCATTAACTTCTATATTTACTGTATAATCATCTAAGTTTCCATTAACAATAGCTTCAACACTAAAGTTGTCTGGATTTTGATAATCTGCTTTTATAATACTTACTTTTCCATAATTCAAAAGCTCTTTAGCTTTAGATTTTCTTAGTTCTCCAGCATCGCCATATATCTCTTGTGTTAATTCTTTATTTATTAACATATTTGTCTCCTCAAATATTATATACTGAAAAATTATTATACTATAATTTAGCTGATTTGACAATACATTACGATTTTTTTATTATTATCTTCAAATACACCCCAGTATAACTATCCTTATTTTTTATTACTTCCTCCGGTGTTCCTTGTGCTACGATTTCTCCACCTCCATCTCCACCTTCTGGACCCAAATCTATTATGTGGTCTGCTGTTTTTATTAAATCTAAATTATGTTCTATTACTATTGCAGTATTACCTGTATCTACAAGTCTTTGAATAATATCTACAAGTTTATGTACATCTGCAATATGTAATCCTGTTGTAGGCTCATCTAATATGTATAAAGTTTTTCCAGTTGCTCTTTTTGAAAGCTCTGTTGCAAGTTTTACACGTTGTGCTTCTCCACCTGACAAAGTTGTTGAAGATTGACCTAATTTAATATAACCAAGTCCAACATCATATAATGTTTGAATTTTATTTTTTATTTTTGGCACTTTATCAAAAAATGATAATGCTTCTTCAACAGTCATATCTAAAACATCTGCTATATTTTTACCTTTAAATTTAATCTCTAATGTTTCATAATTATATCTTTTACCTTTACAAACTTCACATGGTACATAAACATCTGGTAAAAAATGCATCTCAATTTTATGAACTCCATCTCCCTGGCAACTTTCACATCTACCACCTGGTACATTAAAGCTAAATCTGCCTTTATTATAACCTCTAAGTTTTGCTTCATTTGTTGTTGCAAAAATATCTCTAATATCATCAAATACTCCTGTATATGTTGCAGGATTAGAACGTGGTGTTCTTCCAATTGGAGATTGGTCTATATTGATTATTTTATCAATATTTTCAATTCCTTTTACTTCACTACACTTACCAGGTTTTTCTGAACTTCTATTTAATTTCTGTGCAATAGTTTTATATAAAATCTCATTTATTAATGTTGATTTTCCAGAACCAGAAACTCCTGTTATACATGTAAATACCCCAAGTGGAAATTTTACATTTATATTCTTAAGATTATTTTCTTTTGCTCCTTTTATTTCTATACATTTACCATTTGATTTTCTACGTTTTTTAGGTATTTCTATTTTCTTTTTTCCACTTAAATACTGACCTGTAATTGACTCTTTTACTTTTTTTATTTGTTCTGCTGTACCTTGAGCCATAACTTGTCCCCCATGAACACCTGCTCCAGGTCCAATATCTATGATTTCATCTGCTGCATACATTGTATCTTCATCATGCTCAACTACAATTAAAGTATTTCCTAAATCTCTTAATTTTTTAAGTGTTGCAAGCAATTTGTCATTATCTCTTTGATGAAGACCTATACTTGGCTCATCTAATATATAAAGTACTCCTGTTAATCCAGAACCAATCTGAGTTGCAAGTCTTATTCTTTGTGCTTCTCCCCCAGATAGAGTTCCAGCAGGTCTTGAAAGTGTTAAATACTCTAGCCCAACATCCATTAAAAATTGTAATCTTTTTTCAATTTCTATAACAATTAATTCTGATATCATTTGTTCTTTTTTTGTAAGTTTTAATTTTTTAATATAATCATAGATTTTGTTTATAGACATTTGAGTAAGTTCATTAATATTTTTCTTTCCAACTTTAATTGACAAAACCTCTTTTTTTAGTCTGGCTCCTTTACATGTAGGGCAATCATGGTTGCTCATATAATATTCATAAAAATCTCTCATACCTTGAGATTTTGTTTCACTATGTCTTCTCTCTAGTGTTGGAATTACTCCTTCAAATGGTGCAGTAAATTTTCTTACTCCAAAAGATGAACTATATTCAAAATCTATTTCATCATCACCTGTACCATAAAGAATTTTTTCTAAAAACTCTCTAGGTAGTTTTTTTATTGGTTTTGAAATATCAACATTATAGTGCCTTCCTATAGATTCAAAATACATTTTTGCCATTGTATCGCCCTTTTTCATAGTACTTGCACCAAATGCTTTTACTCCATCATATAATGTTTTATTTTTATCTGGTATAATTAAGTCTTCATCCATTTTCATAAGATAACCTATTCCTAAGCAATCTGGACAAGCTCCAAATGGATTATTAAAAGAAAACATTCTAGGTGTTATTTCTGGAAAACTAAAACCACAAGTTGGACATGCATAATTACAGCTAAATAAAATCTCTTTTGAACCATCTTTTTTATTAATTCCAGCAAAATTTGATAAATCCATATCATCCTTTGGAACGATACTTATAACAACCATATTATCTGCAGTATTTAGTGATGTTTCTATAGATTCTGTAAGTCTGCTTCTGATATCATCTCTAATAACTAGCCTATCAACAACTAATTCTATTTGATGTTTTTTATTTTTTTCTATATTTATATCATCTGATAAATCATAAATTTCATCATCAATCTTAATTCTAACAAAGCCTTCTTTTCTATATCCTTCAAATTCTTTTTTAAATTCTCCTTTTTTACCCCTAACAACTGGTGCTAAAATTTGAATTCTAGTACCTTCTGGTAATTCTAAAACTTTGTCTACGATTTGGTCTATTGATTGCTTTTCAATCTTTGTATTACAATTTGGGCAATATGGAACACCAATTCTTGCATATAATAAACGAATATAATCATATATTTCTGTAACTGTTCCAACTGTAGAACGCGGATTCTTAGAAGTAGTTTTTTGATCAATAGAAATTGCAGGAGAAAGCCCTTCAATTTTTTGCACATCAGGTTTTTCCATTATTCCTAAAAACTGCCTTGCATATGAAGATAAGCTTTCTACATATCTTCTTTGTCCTTCTGCATATAATGTATCAAAAGCTAAAGAAGACTTTCCGAGAGCCTGAAAGTCCAGTAATAACTACTAACTTATCTCTAGGAATTTCTAGATTTATATTTTTCAAATTGTGCACTTTAGCACCTTGAATAACAATTTTATCGTTCATAATCTCTCCTCTTTTCATTCTGGGGCGGTCCTTTTTCGAAAAATTTACCGAACATTATTTTACCACAAAACAAAAAAAATGCAATAGTTTCATTGCATTTTCTATTTTTTATATTATTGTTCAGCAGCTAGAACAATAATTCTTTGGTCATTACTTGCATCTGTACATGTTGATAAAGTAATTTCTCTTTTTCCATCAGTATCTCTATTATAACTTGAAGTGTCATTTACCCCTGTTTGATAAACTTTGTATACAATATATGTTACTTTATCACCATTAAGGTCTGTAATATATATTTTGTCTCCATTTGTTAATTTTTTATTATTAGAGAAGAACTGTCCATTTCTATAATTGTGTCCTACTAAAACAACATTTCCAACTGTATTTAAAGTAGCTCCTTCTGGAAATATTGCAGTAATTGCTGTTTCTAATTTTTTTACAGTTGGTGGATCTTCTAAAACAGGATAACTTACACCTGTTTTTGGAATTTCGATTGTACCAATTGCATTAAATCCTTTATATTGTTTCTTTTTTCCAGTAGATTTAGCCACTTCAGCTTGTGTAATATTTTCAGCTATGCTTCCACCCTCTTGTGGAATCTCTTCTGTTGTATTTTGTTCTGTTTCTCCTATATCTTCAGTAAAAGTCGAAACAAATTTTTCAGAATCTTTATCTGTTGAATATTTTTTATAATAACTAACTCCTAAAAAAGTTCCTAATCCAACAACAGCAGCTATTATAACTATTAATAATACTGTTAAAAACTTACTATATTTAGCTTCAAACATATTTTATCCCTCCGTTCATTAATCTATCTTCTATTATAGCAGATATTTTAACTTTTTTCAATATGATAAATCACTCATTGCTTGATTATATTGTTCTTCATTTGGTGCTTTTCCATGCCATCCTGCTTGATTTTCCATAAAAGAAACTCCTTTTCCTTTTACAGTTTTTGCAATTATGCATGTTGGCTTTCCTTTGGTTTCTCTTGCTTGTTTAAATGCTGATTTGATTTCATCATAATTATGTCCATCAATTATAATTACATTAAATCCAAATGATTTGAATTTTTCATCAATTGGTTTTAAATCCATTACTTCTTCAGTTGTTCCATCGATTTGTAAATTATTATTATCAACTATAATGCATAAGTTATCTAATTTAAATTTATTTGAAGACATTGCAGCTTCCCAAACTTGTCCTTCTTGTATTTCTCCGTCTCCTAATATGCAATAAACTCTATAATTCTTATTATCTAACTTTGCTGAAATAGCCATACCATTTGCAGCAGATAAACCTTGTCCTAGTGAACCTGTACTCATATCAACACCTGGGACATCATTCATATTTGGATGTCCTTGTAGATTACTGTCTAGTTTTCTTAAAGATACTAATTTTTCTTTTTCAAAATAACCTCTTTCTGCAAGTGCAGCATACAAAGCTGGTGCACAATGCCCTTTTGATAAAACAAGTCTATCTCTATCTTCCCATTTAGGATTCTTTTCATCAATATTTAATTCGTCAAAATATAAAACTGTCATAATATCTGCAATTGAAAGTGATCCTCCTGGATGTCCAGATTTTGCATTGTATACTTCTGTAATGATATCTTTTCTGATTTCTTTTGCTTTAGATTTTAAATCATTAATATCCATTTTTCAAATTCCTTTCTCACGATTTACAAGTATATTCTACTATAA
>DOYA01000083.1 GCA_003518755.1 Clostridiales bacterium
CTTTATATTCTATAGCAACTAATGTACCCTCTAAATGTTTAGCTTTTATTTCAACTTTTGCAATATTAGCATCATTGTATTCAGTAGTTTTTGCGCCTGTTGAATTAGTAATTGTAACTTTACTTATAGTTTTTGTTAAACTAAAGTCAAATACTTTTGCTTCAATTAAACCAATATCTATATTTGTAATATTTTCATTATTAATTGTTATAGTATCTGTTGAAGCAACTTTTTTGTTTTCACCATCTAAATTCATTGTTACATTTTCTATGTCTGAGTTTCTTGAGCTTGAAACATTTTCTGCTTGATAAGTTGTTAACATATATTTTTCTGTATCATAATCAAATATAGCAACATATCTACCATTCTTAACATTTGAAATTGAGTAAAATCCATTTTCAGATGTTGTAGAATTAATAGATGTATTATTATCTAGATTTAATAATCTAACTTTTATTCCACTTAATGTTTGTTCTTCAGAATCTCTCGAACCATTTTCATTTGAGTCTAACCATGCTGTACCAGAAACTGTATAAGTTTTTTCTTGTTTATTATTACCAGGTTGATCTTCAGGTTTGTTTGGATCTTCTGTAGGCTCTGAACCACCTGGGGTCTTTGGGTTTTCTGGGTTGTTTTGATTATTTGGCTCATTTGGATCTTCAGGTTCATCAGGATCTACAGGATTTTCAACCAATTCTGGTTGATCTTCTTCAATAGAAACCAGATTTGCTTTTAAAATGTGATTTATTTCTTCTGTTTGAACAGATAAATTCTTTATTTTTACTTCTGCTAAACTAGATAAATGAACATCATTACTATGTGAATCATCTTCACTTGTAGAAGCTTCAACATTAATTTGCATAGATTCACCTGATTTTAATGTTTCTTCAGTAAAGAAACCTAATTTATATTTCTCACTTTCTTCTACTGTATTAGTATTCTCTTCGTTTTCTTGTGATTCTTCTTCTGTATTATCTTGTTCATCTTCTTTAAATTGAGTTGAAAATTCAATATCTTTTCCATTTGCTGTAACTCTTTTTATATCTAAATATGTAGAAATATCTTGACTTACTTCAATGTAGTCAATATTTTCTGTACCATCATTAGTAACTGTTATATTATAAAGAATTGAATCTCCATTGTTAATTGTTTCTCCTTCATTTGAAGATTTCATTGATGCTGTTAAATTATATGTTGCAATTCTTTCTGTTATAAAATTTGAATGATATAAATTATTAGCAATAGCATAAATAGTAGCAATTTCGCCTTCTCCATTTGCATTAACATCAATTTCATATGTCTTTGTTTCTCCAGGATTTATACCTTCTATTGTAAACTTATTATTATTAAATTCAATTATATCTTCTCCACAAACTATATTAGAAATTGTATATAATGAATTAGGTTTAACTTCAACTTCAACATTTGAAAGTTTTGATTCAGATTTATTTGTAACTGTAAGATTATATGCATATACAATACCTTTGTTAATTGTATCAGAGCCTCTAACTATCATAACCATATCCATTGCAAGATCTGATTTGCTAACTTTATTTGTGATACTATTACTTTTTATTGTATCTACATCCTCTTTAGATGCATTTCCTAAATATGTTACTGTTGATTTTGTTGATATTTCGTTATTTACGGCGTCATCTTCAATTCTTATTTCATATGAAAACTTCTTTTCTTCCCCTATAGCTAATGTCTCAATATTTTCAGAAATTACACCATTCTCAACTACTCCATCTTTGTAATAATCTGTTGACCCCATTTCATCTGGATTTAAATTCTCTGAAGTTTTAACATATTGTACATATTTAGTTTTTTCTGGTACTTCTGTTTTTACATTAACATTTTTTGCAACTTCTGTTCCATTGTTCTTAACTGTAACAACATATTTGATTATTTCTCCATTATATACTGTTGAACCATCTGTTATTTCTTCCCCAGCAATATATGCCTTAATAGTTGATTGTAGCTCTGCTCCTGTTCCTGTAGTAAGATTTAATGTTGTTGCATCAACTTGTTTGTTTACTGATGTTGCAGAATTTGTATAATTAACTTTATATCCTGCTTCAGCTTGTAGATTATATCCTAAATTTCCTGGTATATTTATACTATAAGTAGCATCTAGTTTTTCTCCAATAGCCATATTTGGAACTATCATCAAATATTTTTTTGGATTTACAGTATTTAATTGTTCTGTCCAACCATTTGAAGCATTAAATACATCTTCAGTAGCATTCTCATTTTCACTATAATATACTTTAATGTTATTTTCTGATAAAACATTTATTTTTGATGTTAAGCTTGCACCTAAATTTAATGATGTAGGGAATTTTCCTAATATAGAAACATTATTTAATACTACACCTTCGTTATTTATTAATCCAATTTTTACAGTAGCATTTATTGTTTCTTTATTAGTAGGTAATAAAACATTTTTTGTTCCTTTATTTCCAATTGTTTCAAGTTTTAATTCAGGAATGCTATTTGTTGTAATTAATCCTTGTTCTACAGCTATTTTAACCGGAACTTGTACTTCACCATTATCTTCAAATGAGCTTGCTATTTCGTTTGTATAATTTAACACTATATTTTCATCACTATTTGTAGCTAATTGGTCAACTACTAAATCAGCATGTATAATTATGGTTGTTCCTTCTAATGTTTCAGTATTATATGTTTGTTGAGTTCCTGAAAGATTTATTGTAATAACTTTGCTTCCATCTTCATCATTAACAGTTGCATTTGATATATCTAATCCATTAGCATATAATACTTTACAAGTAATATTGTTTAGAGCTTTAACTTGTTTAGGTAGTTTTATTTTAGCAACTGGATTTTTATATAAATCTTTGCTCTCATCATTATTCAATAATACTGCTGTTATTTTTACTTGTTTATTTTCTTCTATTGAAGATAATGTATTTGTACTTACTGCTAAATTAGCTTTACTTGAAGTATTTCTTAATTCTATATTTTTATTTACTGAAGCATTTTGCTTTTCATCATATTTTCCTTCAACATTCTCTTTTATTGCTGTTAAACTATTAATTGTTTCTCTAGAATTTCCAGATGATAAAATACTTTTTGTATTTTCAATATTTAATGTACCAATTGCAACTGGTTTTGTTGTTTCAATTACTATTCCTTCTTTGCCTTCGCTTAAGTAAACAACAATATTACCATCATTATCTACTTGTGAATTTGCATTTATTGTTGAAATAACTATTCCATTATTATCTTTGACAGTAATATAGCCTTCATTTCCAAATATTGATACAAACTCATTTTTATTAAGTTTTATTTGTTTATAAACAATATTTGCAGGTACTGTTGCATCAGCTGTTGCAAATGATGATATACCTTCATTTAATGTTATTTTATTTGCATTTAGATAATCTATATATATTTTACTTGTAGTTTTATAGTTTCTCTCCTCTCCTGTATATAATCTTCCTTTATATATATAGTTCTCATTAGTATCTAATTCAAATGATACTATTCCATCTATATCCTTATCTATACGAACACTATTTGTTAATGATAAATTTTTATTATCATAAGTACTTACTTCACCGATTACATTAATATCTGAATTAAGTAAGCTAGCTTCTTTTTCTAATATATATGTAATAACAAAAGAATCTTGTACATTTTTAACCCAACTAACATTGTTTGTATCATCATTTGTTACTGTAATTTTTAATTTTTTCTCTTCTTTATTATATATATAATTAGCATCACTAAACTTAACACTGCTATTTGTAGCAGCATTGCTTCTTGAATGTACCATTACATCTTTAACATTTTCAGGCACACTTAAAGAAATATTAGTATTTTTAACTGGATAATTATTATTAGTGATTTTACTATTTACTAATATTTGTACTACTCTATTTTCTTCATTATTATTTGTATAAATAGAGTTAGTAAGTAATGAGCTTTCTAATTCTAGTTTTGTATTTTCACTAGACTTCCAGTTCATTGAAACTTCAGCTGTTCCTGAAATATCAATATGTTTATCTTTTTCAACATTTTTACTATTGATATATTGACCATTCAAATTTACTTTTGTTACAGAATTTAACATTTCACTATTTATAGAAGTAGAATTAATAGGATCAATTGCAAGTTTTATTGTTACATTACTTCCTGCATTTATTTGATTAAGTCTAACTTCATTTCCAGTGATTTCTGCTACACTTTCACTTAATATCACATTTTTGATATTGAAGTTATTGTTATTTAAATTAATCTTCCCATTGAAATATCCTTCATTTTTAACTGATATATCAACATAAAGATATTCTTCTCCTTTGTCAATACTTTCTTCCAATTTTTCAACTTTATCACCATTTGCATTAATGAAATAAGCTGAAAAATCTACATTTGCACTATTTGTTTTGATAATATCAACTGCATAGCTTACAGCAGCTTGACCAACAAACATAAAATCAGATATTGTTAATGTAATAACAATAATCATTGCACAAATTTTGATAAATAAGCCTTTTTTAGCTATGTTCATATAAATTCCTCCTTATATTTTATATCCTTTTAATGCTTATTCTATTATAGAATAGATATTCAAAACAAGTCAATAGCACTTATTTTGAATTTTTCTTTATTACAAAAATAATACTTAAAAATGTTTTACGGAAGCACATTATCAAATTCTCGCTCTTTTAAATATTACATTTTTATTACATTTTTATTACAATTTTATTACATATTATTTATAGTAATAAGCATAAATTCTCTAGCTACTATTATATAGCTTTTTTTGACATTTTGCAAGAGATTTCCAAAAATTTCTGCAACTTTTTATGTAATCATTTGCACACATATTTTTATTTCTAATATAATATAATTATATTAAGGTAAAAATTAGATACGAACTGTTACAAATCACAGTTAGATAATATTTATTAATTCATTTCTTCCGTTCTCCAGCCGTTTTATGTATGAGAAAAAACTAATTTATAGCCACGGAATATACTATGTTAAAATGTTAACGTTCTGAACCGCAATTACGGGCACTTAATATTATATGCACGCCGTTTATATAATAATTAAAATAATCAAATAATAGATAACGGCTTCAGAACTGCGAGTAGGTCGAACTCATCAATTCATTAATATATATTATCTAACTGTGAATTGAAAAAAATGTATGTAAAATTTATCACTTTTTAAAAAACAATATATTATGAAAGGAATATTTTAAAAATGAATAATACTGATATATCATATTTAATGAATCTTTTAAACAAAATGGATAAAGACCAACTAAAAAATGGTTTAGATAAAGTTAACCAACTATTAAGCCCTGAAGAAAAACAAAAAATAATACAGGCATTAAATCGCAAAGATAAATAGTCAAATTCTTGAATGCGTAAGAGTGGAGGTGTTTATATTTGGATAATAATATATCAGAAGTTTTCAAAACAATATTAAGCAATAATTCTACATCTTCTACTAATAAAGAAAGTTCAAAAGAATCTCTAAACATCACTCCTGAAATGATAGCTCAATTAGCAAATACTATTAAATCAAATAATTCTTCAAATGATACTAATAATACTTCAAGTTCAGATTCTGGAAACAACCTTGATTTAGATTTTGACACAATATTAAAAATAAAAAATATTATTGAGGCATTTAATAAAAAAGACGATGCAAAATCTAATCTACTTTATTCTCTAAAGCCATATTTAAGAGAATCTAGGCAAAAAAAAATTGATCAATATATAAATCTATTTAAATTATCAGGTATAACAAAATTATTAAAAAAAGAAAAAGGAGATGTAATTTAATGCCACTTTTTCGCTTTCCA
>DOYA01000156.1 GCA_003518755.1 Clostridiales bacterium
CTAAAAAATATATCAATTAAGATCATTGCAACAAGCTTTTTACTTGGATTAGGTGGAATATCAGTCTTGTTACAAGTTTTAAGTATTATTTCTAAATCAGATTTATCAATAAAACCATATTTAATAGGAAAACTACTACATGCACTTTTTTCAGCACTATATACTTACTTTTTGATATATTTAATTCCCATCTTTAATTTTAATTTTTTTTAATTTGGGACCGGGTACTTTTTTTAAAAAACAGAAAGGAATTTTAATAATTATGGATAAAGATTATAATGAAAATATCAATTACAATCCTTATACTACAAATACAGGATTTGAGATGAATGAAATATATAAAGATCCTATGTTTAATCCTATAGCTCAATATGAGCAAGCATATATGTATTATAAATATTTATGTATGCAAATGGATTATAAAATAAAATGTAAAGAATATGAAAATTTAACAAAATCAAAAAATTAACTTTTTATAAATATCTGTTATCTAACGTGCTCTTAAGTGTATATAAATTTTCATTTATATTTCTGAAAGGATTTCTCTATGTTTCTTAATTTAAAAATAAACGGAAAAAAAACATTAAAATACTTATTAATTTTAATGTTTATCATTATTATAATTATTTTTTTCATAGGAATTTATAATATCTTTTTTAAACAAACCAATGATTTAAAAGATGAAGATTTAGCATTATGTGATACAATTAAAACTGATAAAATTTTTGAAATTTCGCCACAAAATTATACTAATATTTTAAAGGCAGTTACTGAAAATATAGATAATTATATTGGATGTAAAGTTCATTTTACAGGCTATATATATAGATTGTTAGATTTTAGCCCTATTCAATTTGTATTAGCTCGTGATATGATTGTAAATCAAAATCCTTTACAAAGCTTAGTAGTTGGATTTTTGTGTGAATATAAAAATGCATCAGAATTTAAAGATGGTGAATGGGTGGATGTAATAGGTACAATTCAAAAGAGCGATTATTATGGTGAAATAGCAATAATTGAAGTAACAAGTATTTTCAAGTGTGATGAACCTCAAAACAAATATGTTTCTGTTCCAGATGATACATATGTTCCTACAAATTTTATATTGTAGAAATTATCTGAATTAAAAATATATTCTTTATTTAATTCAAGTAAGAAGTAAGATGTCGGATGTCGAATATTTGATGTTAGATTTTAGAAATTAGAACAGTATATCTTATTTTCGACCTCTACCTCTTACCTCAGACCTCTTTTTAAAATTGAAATGCTTCTGCAATTTTTTGATCAATTCTTTTATTGATTCTTGCTTCCATTTGTTTATGAATTCTTTCTGCTGATTCGAAAGCCATATGAAATTGTTCAGCAACCATTATTTTTTATAGAAGTCAAGTAGAGATTTAACAATTCCATTATCTAATAAATTTGCAAAAATATTTTTTAATATTATCAAAATAATTGGTCCAACAAACATCCCCATTACACCCAAAAATTTAAATCCTGTATACATTGCAATTATTGTAAATATTGGATGAATACCAATATTGCCGACTTACAATCTTTGGTTCCAGAAACTGCCTAATTAAGCTAATAATAATCCATAAAGTTGTAATAGCTATACCTAATCTTAAATCTCCATTTAAACCAGCAAATATCCCCCAAGGAATCATTATAGTTCCCGTTCCTAGAATAGGTAAAGCATCAACAAATCCAACTGCAATAGCCATAATTAATGGAAAGCCAACATTTAATCCCATAAAATGATAAATATATAATCCTATTAAGCAAATAAAAAAAGATATAAATATTAATGTAAGTTGAGCTTTTAAATATCTACCTAAAATTTTCATAATCTCTCTAATATGCTTTGTTAGCTTTTTCATCCATGTCTCTGGCAGGTGATGTTCTAATTCATCTAACATATATATTTTATCTGTACAAAAAAAATATAAAGCTAAAACTGACACTCCTGTATAAATAGTAATAGTTGGAATCTTAGTTATTCCAGATATGATTTTGGTAAAAAATCTCTGTAAATATCCTGTAAGCATTTCTAACAAAGCAAAGGCATTATCTCTCAATATACTTAATACATTTTCAGGAAGATTAATTTTTCCATCATTGAGTTTTTCTAGTAAATTTTGAATAATACCATTTGCCTGTTCATAATAATAATTAAAATTTGATAATAAATCAGAAGATTCTGATATAACAGTTATTATTCCCCATATTAAAATACCAATTATAATTCCGAAAGTTATTATAAATACAATAATTGAACTTGTTTTTCTGGTTAATTTAAATCTATTCATTATTTTTTTTATTAATGGCTCTATTAGTAAATATAAGAAAAATGCTATAAAAAAAGGTAAATAAAAATACACAAGCTTTATTGATAACCATATTCCCATAATAGCGAATATAACAATAACTATTTTTTTTAAAAAACTTGTCCAATATGTAAATTCTTTTGACACTGCTTTATCCTTTCTTAATTTATTATATTAAATATTTTTGCCAAATTATTAACATACTATTCGTTGATTGTCTAAGTGGGCGATTTTTATATATTCTATATGTTTTTTGCGGGCGATTAAAATCGCCCCTACATCTCACCTCTCACTTCATTAAATATTTCTGCCAAATATTTCATACTATTTAATGCCTGGTCTAAAGTATTACCAGTAGCTCCAACTTCTATTATACATGCAGCTTTGCCTAAATTTTGATTATATCTTGAATTTCTTAAAATCATTGGTTTAAATAACCCTGGATACTTTTCATTTGCTTCTTGTTGTATTTTTACCGCAAATTTCAAATTACTATCCCAATTTGGATGTGTTAGTCCTCCTCCATTTGTTCCCATTACAAACATTAATTGTGCACAATAATCATCACCTATCTTAACTAAAGGGGCATAAGTTTCTTTACTTCCAATTGCATCTCTATGTAAATCTATTATTATATCAGAATTAAAATCATTTAAAACTCCTTTTACAGTTGATAAAGATCTACTATATGAACCAGTATAAGCAGGATAATCATGATATGTTTTATTATGATTTACATTAAATCCAAATCCTTTCAAATAATTCTCAAGTTCGTCTCCCACTCTTGCAACAGAATAATTTAAATCTGTAGTTCTATAAGAACCTGTCTGTTCAAATGAATAATTTTCACTTTGTGTGTAACTCTCACATGTATGAGTATGAAAAATAATGATATTATTTTTATTAATACTTAAGCCTTCTGGATTTAAAATATCATCTGTAAGCTCAAAATCTGTTTCATTTTTTATTTTTACTCCATTATAATCTCTATCATATCTTTCCTGTAAAGGATTTACAGTTACTACTTCTGATTTGGAGACATTGGTACCGGTTCTTTTTGTCCCCCACTTCTATTTTGGGGACATCAGTACCGGTTCTTTTTGTCCCCATCTTGTCCATCATCAATTTTTTCACTTGGTTTTAACGAAAACATATTTGAACCTACATTTAGAATTGATTTAATATCTAAAAAATTATAGTTTTTTTCTTTAATTTTTATATTTTCATTACTTGAGTTATTATTATTTAAAATGTTATTGATAATACTACTTTCTTTTTCAATTCCTCTTTTTACAAAATCTACTGAATCGAATTTTATTGAATAACTTAATAAATTATTTTCTTTAAAAGTTTTTAGAATAAAATTAGAAAAGACATATATTAAAATTAAGATAACTCCAATTTTAATTATGTCTTTTAGTTTTATTATTGTAACATTGAACATATATCTTACTCCCTATATAAATATATATTCAATATTTTAATTATTATGATTTTTTTTCATTGGGGACAGTCCCCAATGAAAAAAATTATATTTTTCTAGGTTTTAACTCCAAATAAATTGGCTTTTCATTTCCAATCATTGTTGATTTTCCGATGACCTGGATAAACAATAGTATCTTCTGGTAATATTAATAGCTTTTTTGTTATAGATTCCATTATTTGTTTAAAATCTGATGTTGGCAAGTCTGTTCTTCCCCATGTTCCTCTAAATAATGTATCTCCAGAAAATAAGAGTTTTTGTTCTTTTTGATATAAAGACACTCCTCCTTTTGTATGTCCTGGTGTATGAATCACTTTAAACTCAAGCTCTCCAATGTGAAGTAAATCTCCATCATCAATTCTAGAATCTGCTTCTAGTTCTATTTCTGGAAATCCTTCCATAAATTCTGTTAAATTGATTTTTCTGTCATTTAATCCATCTGCATCATCTCTATGAATTAATACTTTGCCACCCATTCTTTCTTTTAACTCTGTTACTCCACCTATATGGTCACCATGGCAATGTGTTAAAAATATATATTTCAAATTACCTTTCAAAATATTTATCATTTCAATAATTCTATCAACATCTCCAGCTGGATCTACAACCATAATTTCTTTTGAGTCTTGATCAAAAACTATATAACAGTTAGTATCATCACCTATCCAAGTTGAAATTTTAAATCTCTTTAGTATCATAGCTATTCCCTCTTTTCATAAATTAGTACATAATTAATATTCTAATTTTCAAATAATATGAAGTCAGAGGTAGGAAGTTGGAAGTTTGAAGTCAAAATTCCGACTTCCTACCTCCTACCTCAAACATCATACTAAATCGTTTTTCTCCTTACCTCGAATACACTATCTACCTTCCTAATAGCTTTAAGCACACCATTAAGTTCATCTAAATTCTTAGTTTCTAATGTAATATAAATAATTGCAATTCTATCTTTTCCTGTTTTTGTATTAACTGCTAGAATATTTACTTTTGAATTTGCTATTGCTTTTAATATATCTGATAATAGACCTATTCTATCATTTGCTTCTATTTCAATATCAACATTATAGGAAGCTTGTTCTTCTTCTTCCCAATAAACATCTATTATTCTATTTTCTTCTTTTATTAATTCTTTAACATTTACACAATCTTTTCTATGAACTGAAACTCCTCTACCTTTTGTAATATAACCTATTATTTCATCACCAGGCAGTGGATTACAACATTTTGAAAACCTTACTAAACAATTATCAATTCCTTTAACTATAATACCATTACTTGATGCTTTAGTCTTTTTTTCACTTCTTATTTTAGATAGCTCTTCTAATTTGCTTTCTAAATCTTCTTCAGGGTTTTCCTTTCTATATTCTATAAGCATTCTAGCTATTACTTTTGTAGCAGTATTTGCACCAAATCCTACAGCTAAATACATTTCATCTAAATCTTTATATCTGTATCTATTTAGCATTGCATCAATATATTCTGTTTTAAACAATTTATCATATGGAATACCAACTCTTCTGATTTCTTTTTCAACAAGTTCTTTTCCCTTTTCAATATTTTCTGCTTTCTTTTCTTTTTTAAACCAACTATTAATTTTATTTCTTGCTGACGTACTTTTAACAAATTTAAGCCAATCTAAACTTGGTCCTTTAGAATTTTCTGATGTTATTATTTCAACAATATCTCCACTATTTAAAACTGTTATAATAGGCATCATCTTGCTATTAATCTTACACCCTGTCATATGATTACCTATTTCAGCATGAATAGTATATGCAAAATCTATTGGAGTAGCTCCTTTTGGCAAAACTTTTATAGCTCCTTTAGGTGTAAATACATATACTTCATCCTCAAAGAGCTCTGTTTTAAGATTTTGTAAAAATTGCTCTGGATCTTGCATTTCTTGTTGCCATTCTAAAGATTCACGAAGCCAGGCAAGTTTATCATCAGTTACAACTACATTTTTTCTACCTTTGCCCAAAAAATTTGCTTCTTTATATGCCCAATGTGCTGCGATACCAAATTCAGCAATTCTATGCATGTCCCATGTTCTAATTTGTACTTCAAATGGTGTTCCTTTTTCTCCAAGTAATGTTGTGTGTATAGATTGATACATATTTGGTTTTGGAACAGCAATATAATCTTTAAATCTGCCAGGCATAGGGCTATACATTTCATGAACTACACCTAAAGCTGCATAACAATCTTTTACAGAATTAACAATAATTCTCATTGCAAATAAATCATATATCTGGTCAATTGTAGAATTGTCTCTTTGCATTTTTCTATAAATTGAATATAAGTGTTTTGCTCGACCAGTAACTTCAGCTTCAATTCTTTGCTTTTTTAATTGAACACGAATATCATCCATGATTTTTTCAATAAAATGTAATCTTTCTTCCTTTTTCTTATTAATACTTTCAACCAATTCATGAAATTCATCTGGATATAAATACTTAAATCCTAAATCCTCTAATTCTGCTTTAATTGAGTATAATCCTAATCTATTAGCAAGTGGAGCATATAAATCAAGTGTTTCTTTTGCATTTGCAATTTGTCTATCTCTTTTTAGATATTTTAGAGTTCTCATATTGTGAAGTCTATCAGCTAGTTTTATTAAAATTACTCTTATATCTTTTCCCATTGCTAAAAACATACGTCTATAGTTTTCAACTTGAGTTTCTTCAATAGTTGCAAATTGAATGTTTCCAAGTTTAGTTACTCCTTGTACCATGTCAGCTATTTCTTGCCCAAATAATTCAATAATATCTTCATAAGATGAGTCTGTATCTTCAACAACATCATGTAAAAGTGCAGCACAAATTGTAGATTCATCTAATCCTATTTCTGCAAGTATATATGCTACATTAATGGGATGAATAATATATGGCTCTCCTGACCCTCTTTTTTGATCTTTATGTTTTTCATTTGCATAATTAAAAGCTTTCATAATTTGCTTAGAGTCAACTTTTCGCGATACTTCTTTTTTCTTGTTTATTACATCATCTATTGTTAAATTATTTTTTTCAGCCATAATTACAATCACCCCTTATTTAAAATTCTTTTACTCTTTATTATATGCTTTTCATAATATCCTTTATATTAATTTGAATAGAATCAAACCCATTATATGAATTAATCTCTAAATTTCCAGCTAAATCAATTCTGTCACCTATTTTAAATATATTTACATATTCACCCAAATTAAAACCTATTGCACTAATATATGTGTTTTTATTGCTTTTTAGAGTGAGTTTTAAATGTTTGCCTTCTGATAGCCATCTTATTGAATCTATTTTTAAATCTTTAAAGACAAAAATTGGCATTTCATTTGCTTCACCATATGGTTCAAGTAAATTTAAACTTTCTACATCTTGTCTATTTAATTCATCAATATCAATAATATCATCTATTTTAAGAATTGGTATTAATTCAGATATATTAGAATTTTTAGCAACTTCCAAAAAACACTTTTCAAATTCTGATACTTTTGATTTATCAATTGCTAAACCAATAGCCATAGTATGTCCACCAAATCCAATTAAATAGTCTTTACATTTCATTAATGCTTCATGTAAATCAAACCCTTTAATACTTCTTCCGCGAACCTCTACCTATTGTTTCTTTATCTTTAAATCCTATTAATATTGATGGTTTAGAGTATTTTTCAGTAATCTTAGATGATACAATTCCCATAACACCAATATGCCAATTTTCTCCTTTAAGCACAAAAGCATCTTGATTTTCTTTTTTCTCTGTTTCAATTTGTAAAAGAGCTTCTTCGTAAATTGTTTTTTCTTCTGTTTGTCTTTTCATATTATATTCTTGAGTTTTTTTAGCTAAAGCTTCAGCTTCTTCGTAATTGTCACATAACAATAGTTTTATAGCAACTTCCGCATCTCCCATCCTACCACATGCATTTATTCTTGGCGCTATTCCAAATGCAATAGCAGTAGAATCAACTATATTATATCCTATTAATTTTAATAGTACATTTAACCCTATATTTTTTGTACAATTAACAAGTTTTAACCCTAATTTTGTTATAACTCTATTTTCATCAACTAATGGAACTATGTCTGAAATTGTACCTATACATGCAATATCTAAATATTTTAAATACTCTTTTTCATCTAAATCTAATCGAATGCTTAATGCTTGGCAAATTTTAAATGCAACCCCTGCACCACATAGTTCTCTAAATTGATACTGATTATCTTTTCTTTTACAATCAACTATAGCTACTGCATCTTGTGGTAATTGCTCTCCTGGTTCGTGATGATCAGTAACAATAGTATCTATTCCTAATTCTTTTGCTAATTTTACTTCTTCGTTTCCAGTTATTCCACAATCAACTGTAATAATAAGAGTATACCCTTGTTTTGCTATTTTTTCAATAGAATCTTTATTTAAACCATATCCTTCAATTAATCTATTTGGTATATAATATCCACATTCTAAGCCTCTATCTTTAAGAAATTTTTTTAAAATTGTTGTACTTGTGATACCATCTACATCATAATCTCCATAGATTATAGTTTTTTCTTTTGTATCTATTGCTTTTAGTATTCTTTCTACTGCTTTTTCCATATCTGGCATTTCAAATGGATTATGAAAATTATGCCTATTAGGGTTTAAAAATATTTCTGCATTTTCTTTTGATATTCCTCTATTTACCATGATTGTTGAAAGCAATTTACTTAATTTATACTTTTCTTGTAGTTCTTTTATTTTATTGTTTATTTCGTCATTTTTTTTATTATTAATTTGCCATTTTTTTGTCATTTTATTTCCCCGTTTCTAATTTCAAATTGTACTACAAGATTAAAAAAATATCAAGGAAAAACTAGAATTTTAAAGTTTTGTTGTTACAGTTCAGTAATCTAATTGAAAGGCCTAAATATATTATTTTGAAATCC
>DOYA01000158.1 GCA_003518755.1 Clostridiales bacterium
TTTTTCATTTTTTGCACTTTCTATGTAAAAACTCCTACTGTTTAGCCACTAGGAGTTTGTTAAATCATTTATAAATTTTAACCAATTGTATAATTCTTCTTTTTTATTTCTTGTGCTATTTTTGGCTTTTTCTAATGAAATTATATATAGTTCTAAGTCATTTGTCAAGACAAGTAAAAAAAAAGGACCTGGTCTCAATTTAACATGTAAAAAAGTATCCGGTCTCAAATTTATCTATTCCAATTACTCCATATATATATCATAATACTATTAATTATAGCTTATTTCAATCCTATTTTTTCATTGTGGACTGTCCCCAATGAAAAAATTCCAATTACAATTTTGAAAGTATATCTCCAATAATTGCATCATATTTTATTAATGTAATTCCAAAACATTTCTTTCCCAAATCCTTTAATGATGCTCCTATATGATAAATATACTTCTTATCTATTATTAAAAATCTATCATGAAATTTATCTGTATGTTTTACTTCTAATTTTGGATATTGTAAATTGAATTTATTTACATCTTTTATAGTTAGTTTTGTATCTTTCTTTGTATATAACTCTACATCAACATGTTCATTTTTCTTGGATAATATATTCAATGTATTTATGTCAACATAATTATCTATTAGAATTATTTCTTTTTCAGCTTTTTTGATTAAATCAATCATCATACTAAATGCATCATAAACCTGTCCATCGAAAAATATTTTTTGTTCTACTTGTTTATTTTCTCCAATATATTTAAATACTTTTTCAAATTTGTCATCAGTTGATTTTTGATATTCAATCTGTTTAAGTTCTATATCACTTATTTTTTCAAATAATGCCTGATTATTTATAATAAATCTTCTCATTTCAATAAAAGCATTTATTATTCTAATACTAACATTTATTGCTCTATCACTATGCAATACTGCAGATAGCATTGCTACTCCTTGTTCTGTAAATACATAAGGTAAATATCTTCTTCCTCCATATTGGTTTTCACTCACACTTGAGGTCACAATTTGTGACCTCAAGTTTTCCAATTCAGTTTTGCTTAATTGAAAACAATAATTACTTGGAAATCTTTTTATGTTTCTTTTTACTGCTTGATTTAACTTTTTGGTTTCTACATCATATAAAATTGCAATATCACTATCTAGCATTACTTGTTTTCCTCTTATTGTATATATCTTTTGTTTTATATCTTCTATTTCATATAATTGATTATTTGAATCTTCATATGCTTGAACCATTTCTTTTGAATTTACCATAATTATCTCATCCTTTTTTTCGAATTTATGTTCGTATTATATCATACCCCATGCTATTATTCAATATTTTTCCTAAAAAACCAAAAAAAGATATCGACATTTTTCGACATCTTTCAGTAAAAAAGGACCCGGTCCTAGATTTTTAATTTAGACAACCTGCCATAACTGCATTTGTTTTTAATTAAGTTTCATCTCAAATTCAATTTCATCTCTTAAAGGTAATCCATTATCTGCATATAGTGGTATTTGTGGCTTTATTTTTCTTGAATTTTCAATACTGTTAATATAAATATTAGAGAATACAAATCCTTTACGTTGATAAAATTCTATTGCTCTAATATTATAATTTAATGTAACTACCTTTAGCTTTGTACAATTCTCCTGTTTAGCAATTTCTTTGACTTTATTTATAAGTGCTGTTGCAATTCCTTTGTTTTCAATAAAACTATTTAAAGAACATATTTCACACTCAGAATTTTCAATCATATATGTTAATAATCCTATAATTTTATTGTTCTTTAGAGCCACAAGCCCATCTAACTTAGTTCCATCTATAACTTTTCCACGAATTATAATATCTGTTGCTCCCCATTCATTTACTAATATTTCATTTATATCCTTTCGCAAGCTATCATCTATCGATTTAATATTATAATCAATTTTTCCTATCTTCATCTTTCTATAACCTCCCTTTTCCACTTATTTGAGAAAAAGTACACTGTACAAATTGTTAAATCTGTCAAAAGCCAAAGCAGTGCACCTATTCCAATTTTCACAATACTTTCCATATTTGTTTTGTTTAGTATTATGTAGGTTAATATTTCCACTACATTTGCAGTACATATTGACAACATCAAAATTTTCGTATGTCCTGTTCCAGCAATTACACCTTGCAATAGTTTTTTTATAGGCGAGAAAATATATGGTATTCCTATAATAGCTAGATATGTTGTTGCTAAATTAATTACATCATCAGATTTTACAAATATTCTACAAAATTGTCTTGGGACAACAAATGTAACAATAAGTATCAATAAGCAAGGTATTATCAATAGTTTTAGCCCCTGTTTTACGATATTTTTTATTTCGTCCACTTTCTTATTTCCGACAAATTGTCCTACTGTTACTGTTGCCATTGTTTCAAATGATAATGATATTACATAAATTGTATCTGCATATCTATCTCCAATTCCATAAGCTGCACTTCCAACTATTCCACTTTGATTTGATATTCCAACTGAAAATATTGCAACTATTGCAAGAAAGATTTCTTCAAGTGTAATAGGTAAGCCTATTTTTAATATATCTTTAATGTAATTCTTCTTTAACTTTAGATATTTCAAATCAATTTTTAGTAAATTACTTTTTTTACTAGCATAAATCACACTTATAATCATTCCAATAAATATTGAAACCATTGTTGCTATTGCTGTTCCTGTTACACCATATCCCATTTTGATAAATATAGGATCTAAAAAAATGTTTAAAATTGATGTTATAGCAACAAAAACTAATGGTATTTTAGTATTACCTATTGCACGAAGTCCTTCCATTATAATTGTTAAAATAATATTAAACATAAAGCCTATAATGTAAAATATCAGGTAATTCTTTGTAATTTCAAATACTTCTGTTGGTGTATTCAAAAGTTTTAACCAAATTGAAGATGTCAAAAACATAATTATTACTGATACAATTCCTATTATAAATCCTAATAAATATGTAACCCCCATAAATTCTTTGATTTTTTCTTGCTTTTTTGCACCATAATACTGTGCTACTAAAACTGATTCAGCTGTAAATAAGCCAAATCCTAATGACCTTATAATTGCAATAATAGGGAAACTATTTGTAATTGCAGAAACTCCATCTTCCCCTATTAAATTTCCAACCCATATACCGTCAACTATATTATAAATTGAATTTAGTATATTTGTTAATACAAGTGGAATAAGAAGTAAAGTCATATTTTTAAGTAAATTTCCTTTGCTTAAATCTTTTCCTTCCATTTTATACTTCCTTTCATCTTTTGCAGGCACAAAAAAACAAGGCACTCAAACAAAAGCACCCTGTAATCATCTATATCAACAGTTTACTTGTGTCTGCTTTTATGGAGCATAACAAATAAACTAAATTATTTCTTTATTAATTATATTTTATTTATTTGCTCCAATTATTTTAATTTATCTAGTCTTACGTTTTGTTTCATCTTTACCTCACACTCCTTTCTTTAAAATTTTTACATATATTATTTTACCAATTTTTTCTAAATTTGTCAATATGTAAATCTATATAATTCAATGCTATCATAGCTTTAGGGACATCTTTCAAAATTATTTTTCATTGTTTTCTTATAATTATAAAGAGTTACTACATGAAAAAAACTCCGTTCCCGTTTTTCATATTTCATTTCTTCCAAATATTTCTGGAGTCCCACCAATGAATTTTATTTTCCCATCAACATATGCTACTGCTTGATTATCTGTAATTGCATATACTGCAAATGGGTTATCTTGCAACACATCTTTTAAAAATTCTCTTGTCCATTGTTTATGATCTTCCCTCAAATAGTGCGGAACTATATTAAACGGTACTATTCCCAATTCTTTATATTTGAAATCACTTAAACTACAATTATATCGTTCTTTCCAAAACCTTTCGCTTTGTATTTGTTTTCCTAGTACAATAGCTCCTGCTGATGTTCCCATAATAACCTTTTTATTTGCAATTTCTTTTAGAGTATCTATCATATTTGTTTTATGAAATATTTCAGCATAAATATGTTGTTTTCCGCCAACTAAATATATTAAATCTGCATTAAATAATCTTTCCTTTATTTCATCTATAGATTGCATATAAAAATCTATAAAATCTATTCTTCCTCCAATATGTTTTTCAATATTGGCTAATTCATTTATAAGCCACCTTTTGCTTTTATTTTTATCTAGCATATATGCTGATTCATTTATTATTGCAATATTTATTTCTTTTGCATTTTTACCTACAATTAATGAAACTTCATTTTCTATTTCATCTGTAGTAAAACCTTGAGACGCTAAAATAATTTTCATTTCTTCCCTCCATAATTTATATTTCTTCTAATTTATTAAATCTAAT
>DOYA01000177.1 GCA_003518755.1 Clostridiales bacterium
AGATGTCTCCCTTATGGCATATGCGGTATTAGCAGTCGTTTCCAACTGTTGTTCCCCTCTGATAGGCAGGTTACTTATACATTACTCACCAGTCCGCCACTAAAGCCATTGTTGTAAGTCAATTTTCACTCTCTTTGAACAAGTTCTCCGTTCATGTCCACATCATTACAACGACTTCCGTTCGACTTGCATGTCTTATGTGCGCCGCCAGCGTTTATCCTGAGCCAGGATCAAACTCTCTTGTTAATGGTTTTATAACTTCGATAAATCTCTTTATCTACTTTATAAACTTTTCAAGATTTTAATCTTTGACTTTTAATAAAAGCTTTTCGCTTCCTTTTTTTAATTTACTTTTTGGTACTTCACATTTAGGTATGTGAAATAACCGTTTTGGTTTTATTCTCTAAAGGATTCATTGTTTACTTTTCAATGTACTTTTTGCTCACTTTCTTTAAGCGAACTTTAGCATTATACTACGGTTATTTTTTTTTGTCAATACCTTTTTTAAAATTTTTTTAAAATATTTTTTATCTTATTTTTAGGGAACAAAAAAATTAGTAATTGGTGCTGTTTTTAAGCGGTTAGTTCTACTCTTTACTAACTTTATTCTTCCTATAAAAAGATAACTTTTTATGTTTCTCTCCCGTAGTTCTTTTTTATAATACCACCCTTTTAAACTTTTGTCAATACATTCTTTAATTTAAAAACAAAAACTTCTTGTTTTTTTATCTTTATATTGCTTGTTATCAATTTTTTTGATATACTTTTAGTATTAGGAGTAAAAAGGATTATGAAAAACTATTATGATATATTAGAAATTAATAAAAATGCATCTCCAGAAATTGTAGAAAAAGCTTATAAAACTCTTGTAAAAAAATATCATCCTGATTTACAAGGTGCTGAATCAAAGACAATTTCAGAAAATAAGATGAAAGAGTTGAACGAGGCCTATGAAGTTATTTCCAATCCAGAAAAAAGAAATCTATACAATAATAAATTAGCACAATTCGAAGCTGAGAAAATGCATAATATGCAGAATAATTTACAAAAATCAGTTTTAAATGATTCTCCTATTACCAATTCCTACCAATCTGAACAAAATAATAATAAAAATAAAGCAAATTACAATCAACATAATCATCTAGACTATAGACAAAAATTATATGAGCATAAAATAAAAAAGGACATTGAAAAAGCATTTTACAATGCATATGTACAAGACCTAAGAAATCGTGGATACAAAATAAAGTATAAAAGATCTATAGAAGATTATTTTAAGATGTTTTTACGCGGTATTGTAACACTAATTATTTCATGTCTAGTTTTATTTTTAGTTTACCATTTACCCTTTGTTAAGAATTTCTTTGCTCAATTATATTTGAAAAATGAAATTTTCCATTCATTTATTAATATATTAATGAATATTTTTAGCAATTTTAAAAAAATTTTCTAACTCTTTATAGTTCCACTAAAATTAGGTCCTCCCCTATACTTTTGATTTTATTCCATTCTATTATTATATCATTACTTGACGAAAAAAAATTTAACAACTTATTTGGACCTCCTGGAACTATGATTGAAGTTATCTTTCCTGTTTCTAAATCTGCACATACATCCTGCACATATCCAAGCCTTGTAGCATCTGTTATATTTATAACTTCTTTTTTTCTAAAATCCATTCCTTTATCTTGCATTATATAAACTCCTTTTATAGATTATATGTATAAAATTAAAAAAAGTCACTATATTCGTGACTTTAATTATACATTCTTTTTATATGTTTTATTGCACTTTTCTCTAGTCTAGAAACTTGTGCTTGTGATATACCTATTTCATCTGCAACTTCCATTTGTGTTCTTCCTTCAAAAAATCTTCTTGATATTATATCTTTTTCTTTTGTATTCAATTTTTTCATTGCTTGTTTTAAAGCTAATTTTTCTGTCCAATTTTCATCTGTATTTTTTACATCTTTAATTTGATCCATTACATAAATATTATCTGTTCCATCATTATATACAGGCTCTTGAAGAGAAATTGGATCTTGTATTGCATCTAAACTAAATACAATTTCTTCTTTATTTACATTTAGTTCTTTTGCAATCTCGTCAATTGTAGGTTCTCTAGAATTTTCTTTATTATATTTTTCTTTTAATTGTATTACTTTAAAAGCTAAATCCTTCATTGATCTACTTACTCTTATACTAGTATTATCTCTTAAATATCTTTTAACTTCTCCGCAAAATCATTGGAACAGCATAAGTTGAGAACTGTACTCCCTGACTTAAATCAAAATTATCAATTGCTTTTATTAATCCTATACAACCTATTTGAAATAAATCATCTGCAGATTCTCCTCTTCCCCTGAATCTTTGTATTACAGATAATACTAATCTTAAATTACCATTTATAAATCTATTCCTTGCTTCTTCATCTCCATTTTTTACTTTTATTAATAATTCATTTTTTTCTTCTTGTGATAGCATAGGTAATTTTGCAGTATTTACACCACTTATTTCTACCTTGTTTATCAAAAGAATACCTCCCTTTTTATATTTTTTCCGTTACTATTTAATAGTTAATATAAGAAATAGTGATATATAAATAATTTAAGAAGTTTCGAATGTGATTGGAGAAGGGATAATCATTTCTTTAATATAAATTAATGAGGAAGCGCAGGCTTGCGAAGCAAGAGCAGCGAGAGGCTCGTTAATTTATATTTTAGAAATGATATCACTTCGTATTGAGCCGAGAAACTTTGAAAAATATTTATATATCACTATTTCTTGTATGTCAATTTGCTAAACTCATTATCTAGTAACTATTTTTCCCAAATTACATATTTTTATTCTTGTATTAAGCTTAAATTTGTATTATAATATTAATTATGAAAAAATTAATTGTTCCAAAAAAATATGATAATAAAAAACTGAATAAGTTTTTAAAAGATAATATTCCAAATTTATCAGACCCTCTTTTCTATAAAACATTGCGTAAAAAAGATATAAAAATCAACGGACATAGAGTAAACCAAAATGTAAATGTATTCGAGAATGATGAAGTTTGTGTTTATATTGTAGATGAACTACTTTCTAATAATATTAATCTCGATATTATTTACGAAGATGATAACATAATTATTATTAACAAACCAATCAATATAGAAGTAACCGGAAAAGATAGTTTAACTGAAATTATCCACAAAAAATACTTAAACTGTGGATTTTTGCCTATGCCATGTCATAGATTGGATAGAAATACTTCTGGGTTAGTTCTATTTGCCAAAAATCAGCTATCACTTGATATTTTATTAAATAAATTTAAGAATCATGAAATTGAAAAACACTATCTTGCTTTAGTTTATGGAATACCTAAAGAAAAATCTAACCAAATGGAAGCCTATCTTTTTAAGGATAGAATTAAATCTATGGTTTATATTTCAGATACTTATAAAAAAGGATATTCTAAAATTATAACTTCTTATCATGTAATAAAAGAATATACAAATAATACTTCTCTTTTAGATGTAGAAATAAAAACTGGAAAAACTCACCAAATAAGAGCTCATTTAGCTCATATTGGTTTACCAATAATTGGTGACCGGAAAATATGGGATAAACGAAATTAATAAAAAAATGGGATTTAAATATCAAAATCTAAAAAGTTACAAACTTAAATTTAATTTTACATCTGATGCCGGAATTTTAAATTATTTGAATGGAAAAGAAATTTTGTTACAATAATTGAAGCTTTTTTAAAACAAGAGTATATAGAATATTTTGTGTA
>DOYA01000159.1 GCA_003518755.1 Clostridiales bacterium
CCTCATACATATAGCAGAACAAAAAATTTAATGGATGACTTTGCAAAAGCACTATTGAATTTTGACAATATTATTATTTTAGATATTTATGCTGCTAGAGAAAAAAATACTTATGGAATTACATCACAAGATTTAGCTGATAAAATATGTTCTTTAGGTAAAAAAGCTTTATATATTCCAGATTTTAATGAATGTGTTAAATATTTAAAAGAAAATGTAAAAGAAAATGATATTATTTTAACACAAGGCGCTGGAACTGTTACTGAAATCGGCCCAATGTTAACTAAAAATGCTTAAGAGGCTTATAGCCTCTTAAGCATTTTTTAAGCTCTAGGATGAGCTTTTTTATATATATCATTCAACCCACCATTTTGAAACTGCATATATACTTGTGTTGAAGAAATATCTGAATGACCTAGCATCATCTGAATAGATTTTAAATCTGCTCCATTTTGTAATAAATGTGTTGCAAAAGAATGTCTTAAAGTATGTGGAGTAATATCTTTTGTAATGTTTGCTTGTTCTTGATAATATTTAATAATTTTCCAGAAGCCTTGTCTTGTAAGTCTTTTTCCATTTAAATTAACAAATAGAGCTGTTTCTTTTTCTGATTTAACTAAAATACCACGTGCATCATCAACATATTCTTTTAGTGCTTTTAAACATAGTTTTCCAAGAGGAATCATTCTCTTTTTTCTTCCATTTTTACAGATTGCAATTCCTTCTTCAAAAATAATGTCTTGTATATTTAAAGCAATTATTTCTGATACTCTCATACCTGAAGCATAAGCAAATTCAAGCATTGCCTTATCTCTTATTCCCTTTAAATCAACATTTGTTGGTTGTTCTAATAGTAGATTTACTTCTTGTGGAGTTAATATATTTGGTTTACTTTTCTCTATTTTGGGAGATTGAATATTGATTGTAGGATCAACTTTTATTGTTTTTTTAGTTTTCATTTCAAATTGATAAAATCCTCTAATTGAAGCAATTGTTCTTGAAACAGTTGATGGTTTTTTACCATTGTCTGCAAGATATTTAATATAATTATTAATATCTTCTTCTGAAACCTTAGTATATTTAATATCATTTTCGTTTAAATAATCTTTAAATTGAACTAAGTCTCTTTTGTAAGATTGAAGTGTATTATTAGATGCTCTTTTATCTACTTCTAAAAATTTCAAAAATTGTTTTAATTGCTTTTCCATTGTTTCCCCATCCCTTATTTACGAATTATTTATATCCTTTACATAAGATACGTATATGTTATATCAAACTAATCAAAAAAAGTAAATAGTTTTTTTGAAATTTTTTTTACTTTTTTTGTTACTGTTAAGTTAGAACTTAAAATTTTTAAAATCGCCCCTACAGTATCTCTATAATATTTTTCTACTGGAATTTCAAAAGCCTAATAGAAACTTCATTTTCCAAAAAGCTAGAAAAAATCAAAATTAAAAGCATTAATATTGATATTATAGTATGAGATATAATTTGAATTTTTATATTTTCTTTTCTTCTATCAGCAATTATAGATTTATATAATTTTAAGCTACTTACTCCAATAGTAATTATTGCTGGTATAAAGATAATATTTTGTAAAAATAGTGATAAAAAGCAAAAAATTATTCCTTTTTTTATACCAAGAGCCATACTTATTGATGATATGGTTGCACCTAAGCAAAATCCTCTATATAATATTATACCTAGAACAACAGGCATACCTATAACGGTTGTTCCTGCAATCCATAATCCAATTGTTAAAAACAAATTGTTTGTTACAGAGCTTATAAATAATCCACTTTTATCAATTTGATTGTCTTGCTTAAAATTATTTATAAATTGCATAATATAATCAGAAATCATATTTGCCTTGTCCTGATTTAAATTATTAACAAACATTACACCAATAAATAATCCAATAACAAAGATTACACTTGTTAATATATATTCTTTATAATTATTTTTTACATATTTTTTCATTATTTCTTTTATTTTTAGCGTTTTAAAAACTATTTTCATACCTACTCCCCTAAAACCATAATAAAAAAGCTATCATTTACAAATGATAACTTTTTTATATAATAATATTATTTAAATTACTAATATATAACTATATATTATTGAAAATTTTTATATTGTTACTTTACCATAAACTCCACCACCACCAGAATGTACTTTTGCATTTCCAGTAGTAGCATTGATTATGTTTTTTGCGATTTTTTCTCCTACAACAGCTTCTATATCATCTTGAGAAGCTTTGTGTAGTATATTCATTTCTGTTTCAAAATTATCTAATAATTTATCAATTGTTTTTCCACCAACTCCTGGAATAAATGTTAATGGAACCTGATAAATATATGGTGGTCTGTGTTTAGGACTTTTTGACTCTTTTTTATCTTTGATTAATTCTATTCTATCAAAAACACCAAAAGTAATATTTACTCCACCACATCTTGGGCAAGTTGTAGCAGCTTCAGTAATTTCGATTGAATCATTACAATCTTCACAAAAGCTTCTATGATACTTTCCAAGTTTTGGATCTAAACCATAATTAGCTAATATTTTTCTACCATCTTCATTTTTTATTGCTTTTACTATTTCTTTAAAGGAAATATCCTCTACAAGCATTTTATTATATTCTCTTGCAATTCTAGGAAGAGAATGGGCATCAGAATTAGTTAAAAATGTTCTTGTTTCTAATTCAGAGATTTCATCAGCTAAACTCGTGTCTGAACTTAATCCAAGTTCTATAGCAAAAATCTTATCAAATTTTTCTTTAAAAATATATTGTAATCTATCTACACAATTCCCATAATAACTCTTATGTGGAGTAAATGCATGTGCCGGAATTAATATTCCATTATATTTCTCAACTATGTCTATAAGCTCATATCCTGATAAATCGGAATGTTGTGTACTTAGTGTTATGTTTTTTAAATGTTTTGATAATTCTTTAGAAAATGCTTTTATATC
>DOYA01000019.1:0-6512 GCA_003518755.1 Clostridiales bacterium
AAAATGATAATTTAAATAATAATTTAAATTATTAAATAAATATAAATAAAAAATAATTAATTAATTAATAAAAAATAATTAATAAAAAAAAATTAATTATTTTTAATATATTTATTTCTTTACTTTGATTAATTCATAAATATGAATAATAATATAAATATTAAATTAATATTAACCTTAACATTATTTAAATTAATTTAATCTAATTCGTTTTGATTATCGAGCAATAAATTAGCATCATCTTTGGCAGAAGCACCGCTTTGAACAAATGAAATTTTGTTTACTTGAGTAAGGAGATCTTTATTTTTAGAATTATACATTACAATGACGACTATCAAAACAACTACAACTACAAAAAGGAAGCAACTTACAACAATAATAGCAATTAATGCCTTTTTATTTTTATTTTCTGGTTCTGGTGGTTTATCTGTTTTTTTTGGTGCATCTGTTATATCGGGATCAATTCCTGGTTCTGGGTTAGATTCAGGTTCAATTACATTTCCGGAGCTATCAACTGCTTGATAGGTAACATATTCTATAAATGAGCCACGAGTTAGGGCAGCCACTATTTGAGCATATTGATAATCTTCACCAACGTCTTCTATTTCAACCGTCCTGTTGTCGGTACCAATATGTTTAAATTGTTTTGCTATTGCAGGAGATTCAGTTATTGCAATTAAATCGGTTCTTTCATCAGGTATATAAGTTGATTTAGGAACTATTTTAACACTATAAAGAATATTTGTGAGTAAATCATCTGCAGTTTGGTAGTCAAAAGCAATTGGGCTGAATATGACTTTTACTGATCCATTTTCTTTTTGAACTTTGAGTCTTGGGTTATTATGCATTATTTTGAATTCGTAGAATTCCTCGGGGTTCAAAGCATTCATATATTTAAAAACATAGTTAGCTAATTTTTTATTGAAATTGTCATCATTTTTTACAAAAATATTAAGGTATAAAAATTCTGTTTCATTCGGTCTTCTAAATGTAATGTATGTTATACCTCTTGTTCTTTTAATTATTGTTTCGTCAAATGTTTCATTGTCTCTATTTCCCCTTTCACTATTTATTGAAAAATCGACATTTTTACTATTTGTAGAGAATTGTACTCTTACATAATTTGAAAATTTACTATCAGTTTTTAATTTATAACTTACTGTTTCTGTAGGATTATCAATTTTTCCGAATTGATATAATTTTTGAGTGACAGGATCTTCGCCATTGACATAATTAAAACCAATTTCTCCTCTAAATCTTTTGAATGATATTTGAGATTTTTCATCTTTTCTTATTGCAACGAGTAATACTGGATTATCGATGTTGGTAAAGTTATTTTTATTTATTTGAATACTTCCAGCTTTTAAAGTAGCATCATAAACGCCTTGAATATAAAAATCATCTGGAATTTTATCTTCGCCCTCATTTATGTCTTTAATTCTTGTTTCTGGGACAATCATAGCTTTAAATAATATTTCACCGCTCTTAATTTTTCTAGTTTCTGGAGTTGTTTCTCCATATTCTAAATCGTGTAAATAGAAAAATCCAATTATATCTTTATCTTTTTCTTTAATTTTAGCGTAATAATAAACATCTTTATTATAAGGTAGATCTCTATTGACCATTTCTTTAGTTTCTCCTATCTTTATTGAATCTAATTCAACAAAAGGACTTCTTAAGAAGAATTCCAAAACGAAAGCACATCCTGGATTTTGAAATTCTAGATTACTATATCTTAAATTTTCGACTGATAAAATAGTATTATGGTCTTGTAAGTCAAGTGGTTTAGCAATATAATTCAGTTTATCATCTTCACCTCTGAGATAGAAAGAAACTGATTCATCATGCTGGAAAGAATATTTACCTTCTCCATGTACTGACTTTATATCAATAGAAAGACCTTGTCTTGTCATGAAATTAATGTGAATAGCTTTTCTTAAAAGATCCAGGGAATATATTTGTGCTGAACGAGGATTTGGCGATATTAAATCTTCGTAAGTCTTGAATGAAGTTAATAATTCAATATCACTATTATTATTAGATATAACACTAATAAGAGCATGACTATTAAAATCTCCATATTGTAAGAATAAGAAGTTAACCTTTCTTTCTATTGTATCATATCTTGAATGATTATGATAAGGGATAGATTCGTTTAAACTAATAATATTATAACTATCATATATTTCACTCGTGATAAAATCTGCAAATGAATCTATTTTGGCAGAAGGGTTTTGAGATTTAGGATATACCATTAAATCATTGAATAATTCAGTATCTTTATAAACAACAATGAAAAGACATCTATATACATTACCCTCGGTTAAAGTTGGAGTACATATTACTTTTTGGTCAGAGGTAACTTTATGAATATTAATATAATTGCTTCTTCTGAAATGAACTCTGAATGAATAAACTGAGAAGTCAAATGATTCATAACTAGTAGTATATACTTTTAATTTTATTTCTACATTTTTTAATGATTTATCCGTTACTTGATAGAAAATTTCATCTTTGGTAATAGCAATAAGACTATTTCCATTATTTGTGAAGTCTTTTTCAAAATCATTTATTTTAACATTTAATTTAACAATATTAGTTTGCCAATCAATTTCTACTGCTTCAGCATCATAAGGACAAATGATAGTATAATTTTCAACACTAAACTCAGTTGCTAGATCATTTTTATAAAAGGATCCAATTACAAATTCATCAGGAATTATTTCAATTTTACTTTCTCTTCTGAAATAATTAGTTTCAGGGTTGAAACCAACTAAAATATTGAAGGATAGGAAGTCAAATGGTGGTGCTTCAACTTTTATTACTGATGATACCACACTTATTAATAAAAAGCATCCATTTACACAAATTGCTGTTTCATCATGTGTAAATTTGATTTTTTTATTGAAGTAATCATAATCAAGAGATTTTTCATCTTTATATCTAATAAATTTATAATTTCTCCAATCTGCATTTTCATCGACTTCTGTTTGGTCAGTTTTGACGAGTTTACCATAAACATATCCACTTCCTCTGTTAAAATCAATTGTGACATATCCATCATCACCATTTCCAATATCAGTATAAAGGAATAAATATGCATCGTTTGTAATATAATCTTTTTTTTGGATTTCTCTTGGGAAATAATAAGGTGTATTCATCACTTTCTTTATGGAAAATTCTACTATTGGTGATTCATCGTTGAAATTTTCTAACTTTTCTAATTCAACAGTGACTGAACAACGTTCATTAACTTCTTCGCAATATGATTGTATCCAGTAATTATATATATAGAATATTCCGCTTTGAGTATATACTTTATCAATATTATATTCTTGTTCTCTGAAGTATATATGAATTCTGAATTTTCCAGGAACTATCATATTAATACTACATGTCAAATTTTGTTGAGGATCTGCATGAGGAAATACATATCTCATTCTTTCTATTGGGCCTTCAAATATCATTCTCTGAGGAACACCTTCACTCACTAATATTTCTTTTCTTATATTTGAAACATTATATAATTCAATACCTGATACATATAACATACACATATCATTATTATATAGAGATGGTTTATTTACAACAGTCGCAGTATAAGAATGCTTTGTAATAACTTCATCACTTACTTTATAAGAATAATAGTCTTGAGCATAACGTCCATATGATTTAATCTTTTCTCTAGTAAAATCGTTATTTATTTTTTCAATTTCAAAATTACAATTGAGAGAATAGAATGAAGATATAAAAATGTATGGTTCTACTATTTTAATACTTTCTATATTAATATCTTTCTTTAAATTACCTATTTCATCTTTACTTGTTGTAATTGGAACCAAATAATTAATACCAGTTCTTACAATATTTGTATATAATTCTTCTTTTTGGATAGTAATTAATTTATATTCTACTATATAATATGAATTAATTTTTGACTTTGTATCAATAAGTATTTTTTGAAGATTTCCATTTTGCCCTTCATTTCTATCTACTGTTATGCTGAAAAATATTTTATTTGATAAATAATATTTATGAGCGTCTATTTCTCCAGTTGGGTCATTATTTTGAATATTAATGCTAACATCACCACTAACAACTAAAAAGTCGATATGAACTTTGAACCAGGGTTCTTTAACTGAAGAAAGGTCTATTAAATAATGATTAGTTATATCTGGTGTATTATATCGACCGAAGGGTTGCTTTTCAATTAATTGAACAACTTCTTTTTCTCCGAAAATAGTGGATAAAACTTCACAATTATTATATTCATATTTTCCTGTGCTATTTACATCATTACATTTAATAACAAGTAATTTTTGGTCTGCATCAATTGGGGTACGCATTTCATTAGTAAAGAAGGAAGACATTCCATTAATATCAGAAATTTTTTTAAATTTTGGATTATTGTCTATATCCATAAAATCGAATTCACATAAAGGATAATTTCCACACTCATAAATGTACATTTTTGGATAACCTTGTTTGACAATCATATTATATACAATATTCTCAGACTCAATTTTTGGTAAAAGACCATTGAGCATTATAGCTTTCCCTTTTGGGATAATTCTTGGATAAATAATTGGAGTATTTTGTGGCAAGAAAAGGCCTCCGTTGAAATTTGAAATTGATTCTATTTGAAGTGAATAAGCTGAATATTCTTCTTCTTTAGTGGATAAACTGAAACATAAATAATAGGGTGTATATTCCGAGGAATTCAAAATAACATAGAAAAATCCGTTTTCAGTTTTATGCACTTCAAAAGGATATTCTTCAGTTTTATAAGAATTAGTAAATTTAATTTTAGCATTACTATCATACAATCTACCCGTTATGTAAGAATCATAGTATTCTTGTGGTAAAATATAACATTCTTCTTCAAGTACATTTTTTCTTAAAAGTCCAGTTATTTGCCCAGTTTCTTGAGCTAAATTTACTTGATTTTCTTGTTTATTTGGGAAATATTTTAAACCTAATGAAATATAATCGCCATTATTAGCGGTGATTCTTATTATAAAGTATTCTAAACTACTTGTATTAACTGTTATTCCTGCACCATAAGAGAAATCATGTTGAAGGCAAATATCATCATTATAATTTTCAAATACTAATCCTAAATCTTTTCCACCAGTTGCATAAACATTTAATATACCTTTTTCATTTTCGTTGTTATTCTTGAATTTGAAAGTCATTTGTTTATTATCCTCAGATACATAATAATTAAATATTCCCAAATGATTAAATACTACTTCATGTTGTTTAGCAATCATAATATTATAATTACATTTTTCTGTATATTGACATTCAACAGTAAAAAAGAAGCGATCCAAGAATTGTTCTTTTTTAACAAAGATTTCAGTTGTATTGAAGCCTCCTTTTGATAATTGGTCTCTATGAATCATGCAATCTTCATCTGAATTTGAAATACATACGATAGGACTAGGATTAGGAGTTTCAAATATATCTGAAATAGTTACTTCGATTTTTACATATTCTAATAATAGAGCTTTATCTTCAAAAATAACTTGGTATTTTTGTTTTTTGTTGGCATTAGTTTCCTCTCCCATAATTCCTCTAATAAATCTGAATTTTGATAAGAGCGTAATATTTTGAATTTGATCTGTCTTAATCAAGTTTATTGATTTAGCTTCTCTTCCTTCTGATACATCATAGGGAGAATATAAATAAATTACTTTTTCCTCTACAAAGCCAAAGATTGCCATTATTTTAACATATAAGACATCTTTTCCTTTTGGTATGGTAAGATCATAAGACAACGTATCTTGTCCAATAGCATCAGGCACATTAACTAGCATATTCATTCCTTTTGATTCAGACATAGCAATAGAATTTAAATTTTCTCCTCTAACATATTCTTCAGCATATATGGCTTTAATGAAATATGATACATCTTTATATTTTAGTGGCACAAATTCAATTGTTAATATTTTTTGTCCTTCAATTTCATTTTCTTTAACTTTAATTTTACTGTCTGCTAAATCTTTTATTTCCAAAAATGAAGTTAAATCATTTCCTGTTAAATATTTAAATACGAAATAGTCTAATCTTTCATCGTATCTGTCTTCAACAGATTTATCTGCAAAAGCAACAAAATATAAATATTCTTTTTCTAAATTTTTTTGGCTCAATCTAACTGTT
The DNA here is from genome assembly GCA_003518755.1 of Clostridiales bacterium. Taxonomy (GTDB): domain Bacteria; phylum Bacillota; class Clostridia; order TANB77; family CAG-508; genus CAG-269. Next base: position 6,163 of record DOYA01000019.1, read on the forward strand.
AAAATCTTTCTTCCACTTGCTTCTGATATGAATTTATCTTCAAAATCATCTGTGGTTTCAGAAGAGAAATCGAAAGTTAAAGCGAATTTAACATAAATAGAATTTGTAGAATATTCTATTCTAATATAAGGATTTTGTTTATTAATTTTTATTTTATATATTTTTTTGCCTTGTATAACTGAGGATAATTTTCCTGTGATATATACTCCTTCTGGAGTGAAGTCTTTTCCTGCTTCTAAATTAATTGAGTGTACATCTGCTTCTAATCCTATAGTATCATATTCAAAAGAAGGGTCAGTATTTTCTACACTGAAGAAGACATATGGAACTTTGTCTAATATTGTGTAATT
>DOYA01000019.1:6602-10415 GCA_003518755.1 Clostridiales bacterium
TCTATTTTGTTATCTGAAATTGGGTTTGGAGCTAAACTTATATCATATCTGGCTTTATAGGCATCTTGTTCTGATATTACTGTTCCCCAAATATTAAAAAGATCATATTCATATACCAAAGCATTTTTATTTTTTGGAATAATATCATAAAAGTTCAAATTAACTATCCAAGGTTGGTAATAGCCAATATGTGCATAAAAACTAAGAGGCATATTAACAGTTCTATAATGAATTTCACCCAATGTATTTGGTTTTAATTGATCCATATAAGTTCTTGGATAATATGTAATATAAAATACGAATCCAGCTTTAGAACCTAGTGGATTTATAATAGTACGAGAAGTAACGTTCAATTTAGGTAATTTATTTTCATATTTATATGTGGTAAAAGATAGTCTATCACCTCTTCCTTTTAAATACATATCTCTTTGTTGGATTTCTCCTTCTTCTTCCCAGTTAAAAAAACCTATTCCATTTATTGAATTGATATTTAATAAGAGGTCATGATGGGTTGGGAATAAAAGATATATATATTTATCTTGCAAAGCAAATAATTGAGCTGTACTTGGATTTGGTATGAAGGTCATACCGTTTGTATAAGCATAAGTTGAAGATAAGACGTCTATTATACCGTTATTGTCCTCAGTTGAGATTACAAGGAAATAAGCTTCTTTTTTCGTAACTTCTTCTTCATAGATATAATCATCTGTTTTTTTATATTTATTTTTATTCTCATATGTATCTATTGTTAATTCAAGTATTTTATCAACATCATTTGTTTCAATCATTTCAGCTTCTACTCTTCTTCCATATTTTTCAAATGGTTTACCATTCTGACTTCTTGGATAAAGAATTAAATTATTTTGTAGATCTGTTTCATCAAAAACAACTGCGAATATGCATAAAGGATATTGACTCTGTAATAACAAAGGAAGACATTGAACTTTTTGATCCGTTCTTATATGAATTAATTCGGAAGCGATTTTTTCATTTTCCCTTGCAAGGGGAGGTTCAAATAATTTAAAGGCATAAGGTGAAGATTCTAAACTATCAGTATTATTTGAAAAAATACCTATAGTTAAAACAACTCCTTTTAGACTGTCAGTTTGTTTAAGACCAGCATTATCAAGAATCTCTGCTCTACTCAGTCTATAAACAAAATCACCTAAAGGAGGGAACACCCAATCAGGGTAATTTAAAATATCATTAAGTTTAGGTAGATTATCTCCGGCATTGATAATTAAATAAGGACTATCTGCTTGCCAATCAATGTGAACTTCATTACTATCATGAGTTAAAATAACTTGATAATAATCATATTTTCTGATATCTGGATTCAACCAAAATATATCGCCAAAAATGAATTCATTAAGACCTATTTTTACTTTAGGATTTTCTTTTCTTTCATCTTTTGGTATAATTCTTGGATTTAAACTTATTCTGAATGGATATTGTGCATCATCCACCAATGAAGGAATTTCCCTATTACTCTTAACAGTAATCAAAACATAACATCCATAAATACAAGGTTTAGTATCTTCCTCACTAATTAACAATTTCTTTCCATAAGCTCTATATTTTAAAGCACCAATTGTTTCAGCATTTGGGAAATTATAAACTCCTCTCCAATCAGCACCCTCAATAGAACTATCTTTAATACGACTTTCTATTATTCCATAAATGTTTCCACTTCCTCTTTTAAAATTTAAAGTTATATCGCCATATTCTTCTTTGGAAATATCAAAATAATAATGCTTTTCAGTATTTCCATTTATAAAATCATTTTTTACTCTATTTTTTTCTAAATATACTGGATTTTTGTCGAGTTGATATACAGTTATTTCAACTTTTCTTTCTTCTTTTGTATCTAGAGCTTCACAAATTATATCCAATTTACATATTTCATTTTCTTTTGTGCATCTACCATCAAGTGTTGAAGCAGTGATATTTAATTGTTTATTTCTATAAATATCAATATCATATAAATCTTCTCTATCAATCCTAAGATAAATTTTGAAACGAGCTTTATCCAATAAATTAAAATTTATGACGACACTATTACTTTTATTAAGTATATAATAAGAATAATGAGAAAATTTGGAGTCTTTGCTATAGGTAAATATGTGTGGAAGTCCTTCTGAAAGTGAGATTGATCTTCCATTCCAATTTTTAATAAAATCTAATTCAAGACCGGCAGCATATACCATGCAAAATTTATTCGGATAATTGAAACCATCATCTTTTTCGATATTATAAATGAACTGATACTTCTCCAAATTTCCTGGTAAGATAACATTAACATAGTTGTCATTTTGTGGAATTATTTTTATATCATCAGAGTCGAATTTTTGAGCAAGGGTGTATTGGCAATTTGGTGAATAAAATGAGGCCATATATGGTTGGCTTTCTTCATATTTAAAGTTCTTTAAATAAATTGATTTTTCTTTGTTTGTACCATCAACATCTTTGGATGTAATATAGTTAATTCCTGATTCTAAACTGATTTTATCTTCATAATCAGACGAACTCATGATTAACAAATAATTAACCATATAGAAAACATTTTTTTTTGCATTAACAGTGAAATGCATAAAAGGTACTTTGTTTTGATCATAATTAAAACTATAAAAAACTTTATTTGCCAAATAATACTTATTAAATACACCACTAGAATAAATAACAGGGTTAATTTCAGCATCTCCAGTGAAAAGAGTTAAATCTATAGAGATTTTACTGCCAAATCCCATTTCATTTGGGATTTTTATTTTATATATATTTGTTTCTCCTTCTTCTAAATATTGGCTAAATGGCGCTTCTTCTATAATATTGATTGTGTCTTTATTTGTAAAAATTGAAACTTCTATTTCACAAAATAGTCCTTCTTTGGAGAATTTAGACATACTTCCTTCAGTACAATAGACAGCAGCGAGAGGCTGATTAGAAGACAGATAATTAAATATTGTTTTTTCTTGTCCTTGGGGTGTACTATCTAAATTGTATATAAATGAAGAAAATCTATTTGCCATTAAAGGATGTTTTCCTTTTTTTATCTTCTCTAAAGTATAGTAAACCATTGGGAAATAATTTTCTTTCATACCATATAAATCTGAAAAACCTTTTAAAGATTTCACATTGAAATTTAATTTTTTTGCTTCTTTTGTAGGAGTCATTGCTGAAAAAATAGCTATTTCTCCGCTTTTTAAGATATAACGTCTTATGTCACCCGGAAGAGCGGGGGGAGTGACTATTATATTATCTTGGAAGGAAATCATTTGTATTGTTAATAAAATATGGTCTTCAGCATAAACACAATAAAAACCTGAACTAATTTTGTTTAAAGTTCTTATTTCATTATAATCAGAAATAATACCATCTTGAATAACAGTCCCCTCTATTCTTTCACTAGAATCTTCATTTTTGAAATAGGTGTTACCTTTTAAAGTATATAATTTTCCTGTTATTGAAGAGAACTTAGTCTCAAAGTCTATAGGAAAGCATATTTCATTCTCAGATAAGGCTACTGTAATTTCATTTCCATTTATTATTAAATTTTGTGAAGTTTTTTTATTATTAATGCTAGTAGATCCAACAGTAACATAATCACCTTCAGAACTATATACATCCATTGTATTCTTAATAGGTCTCCAACTACTAAAGAAAACCTTTCCTCCATCTATGTCTTGAGAATCATATTTGTTATTGGTAATTTTTGTATTATCTTTTATATCTTTTCCTTTGACCCAAAAAGTTATATAATTTAGTTTAAATTTTCCTTCATCTATGAAATTGATTTGCATATTTATGTTTTCTTTG
>DOYA01000119.1:0-433 GCA_003518755.1 Clostridiales bacterium
ATGCATATGAAGCACAGTATATAGATATACAAAACACTCTAATAGAGAAGCAAGCTGCACAAAAAGAAGCAATTGCTAAAATTATAGAGGTAAAAAAAGACTGTGATACATATAGGACTAAACATGATAAGGAAAATCTAATGAAAATGAAAGATATACTAAAAAAGCGAATAGAAGAAAAAGTGAACTATGATTTTTTAGTAGATCATTGTGAAAGAAAGCTAGAAAAATGCTTAGTAAATATGCAAATATCATTAAAAAGTATTGCCGTAAAACAAGAAAGTACTTTGGTTTTAGAAAAAAATTCTTTTATTATAACATTAACAAATTTTATTAAGAAAATTTTTATAAGACATAGTTTTACTAAAGATATAAAAGAAACCCAAGAAAAGTTTTTGAAAAAGGTAATAAAAGATGGAAAAGATACTGAAAT
>DOYA01000119.1:657-3957 GCA_003518755.1 Clostridiales bacterium
AAAAAGTACCCGGTCCTAAATTGCGACTTTAACAAGTCGCAATGAATAATTAATTATTCACTATTAAGCACCAGGTCCTGTTGATTTCCAATTCCATATTTAATATTGACAATAATACTTATATTTGCTAAACTAAAAACACAAATATAAGTATTGGAGGGAAAAAGATATGTATTATTTAAAACTATATGATGAAAATCTACTCTCTTTTAATATGAATAATGATTTTGGATTAAAAATAACAGATATTAATATTATAAACAACAATAGACAGATTTTTCCAATAATCTTACAAAAAGAAATAAATGAAGATACTTTAGCTGACTTTGTAAAATCAAGAGTAATACCTAAAAATCGTGCATTTGTAAACAACATTCTTGAATCAGCAGGTTTAAATATAAATGATAAAAAAGGGATTATAGATATAAGTAAAGGATTATCATTAATAGATAGTTATTGGATAGTTCAAGATAAAGATTTAAAATTCGAGGATTATAATTTGTTTGAAAACGATTTTTCAGAAGTTTTATCATTAGTAGCTTTTACTGGATATTCTTCTAAAATACAAGATTTAATTACTTCGCCAGAATTTACAACAAATGGAGCTTTGCCTAAAGGTTGGAGAAGAATAGAAAATCAGGTATATTTATTTAAAGGAGGCACAGATCCAATCTATTCAAATACAGGGTATGAACCATATAGTGAATTTTATATAAGTCAAATAGCTAAAAAAATGGAATTAGATCATATATACTATGACCTAGCTAAATGGAGAGGAAATTTAGCTTCTGTATGTAAAATTTTTACTAGCAAAGATATTTCATATATACAAATAGGTGATATTATAAAAACTGGGGGCATTGAAAAAGTATATGAATATATTTTATCTTTAGGATTTGAAAAGAAATTCTCAGACATGATATTATTGGATAGCTTAGTGATTAACACAGATAGACATTTCGGAAATTTTGGTCTTCTTAGAGATAACAAAACAGGAAAATTTGTTGATTTTGCTCCAATTTTTGATAATGGAGAAGGACTACTTTCAAAGGGAGATATAAATATATTTAAAGATAAAAAAATATTTGAAGAATATATTAATAATGAAAACACAAATATTTCATATTATGGAATTTCGTATGATAAGCTGGTTTCGAGATTTTGTAACAAAGAAGATATAGAAAAACTTAGAAAACTACTAAACTTTAAATTTGAAAAACATGAAAAATATAATTTAGAAGATAATAGATTGAAACTTTTAGAAGAAATGATAAAAGAGAGAGCAACAAGATTTATAAAAATTATTGAATATAAAGCAGATGAAGGATAATAAAGAGTTAATAGTTAATTAACTATCACTAAAGACATTAATCCATAGTGATGGAAATTGGTTAAAAATAATATACGAGGGGTAATGTGATATGAGTAAGACAAAGTATGATAAAAATGGATTTGATTTAAATGGATATGACATAAATGGATATGACATAAATGGATATGATAGAAATGGATATGATAGAAATGGATTTAATAGTGAGGGAAAGCATAGAGATACTAACGATATTTATGATACAAAAGGGTATGATAGGAATGGATATAATAAGTATGGATATAATGCAAAGGGGTTTAATAAATTAGGAATACATCGTGAAACGGGAAATGCCTATGATTTAGAAGGATATGATGCTACTGGAAGTGATAAGGATGGATATCATAGAGATGGATATCATTTTATGACTGGCTTTAACAGAGATGGATACGATAAAGATGGATTTGACGAAGATGGATATAATAGAGATGGATATAATAGAAATGGATTTGGCAAAGATGGATACAACAAAGATGGAATTAATGCGCGTGGATTTAATAGAGAAGGAATTCATAAAGATACGTTAGGTAAATATGATAGAAAAGGATATGATAAAGATGGATATGATAAAGATGGATATACTGTAGGTGGATATGATAGAACAGGATTTAATAAAAGACGGATTTAATAGGTGGGGATATGATAGAGAAGGTTATAATAGAGAAGGATTTAACAAAAATGGTTATAATAGAGAAGGATATAATACAGAAGGATTTAGCAAAGATGGATATAATAGAGAAGGATATAATAAAGGAGGATTTAATAGAGAAGGATATGATAAAGAAGGCTATAATAGAGAAGGATTTGACAAAGAAGGATATAATAGAGAAGGATATAATAAAAAGGGATTTAATAGAGATGGAATACATAAAGAAACAAAAAGTAAATATGATGCAAGGGGATATGATGCAAATGGTATAAATCGAGATGGAGTAACAAAGGAAGGACAACAGATAAAAAATTTTTTAGGATTGAAAGAAAAAGTGCAAAAATTGGCATCAGGAGAAATGTCAATTACAGATTTTATACAAAATTCAAAAATTTCATTGGATGAATTAATTCAATTTGCAAAAAAACAAAAGTATAATACAAATACCATAAAAAGAATAACTGCATTAAAAAAGGATTATGAAAGATACAAAAAGAAGTTTGACAAAGATAGTTATTTGAGACATACAATACTAATGATTAATGGAAACGAAGTACGACCATCACAAAATGATGTAGACCGATGTATTAGATATATGGAGTTAAATGGACTATATATTTGCGATTATACAGCTAGAAAAACAATAAATGATTATTTGAATGGTAGATTACCAGAGGTAGATTCAATGTATTTAAGAACTTTGGAGGAAGAACAACAAAGATTAAGTAATGAAATAAAAAAAATTAACCAATTAGAAAATGAAATACCAATAGAGGAGAAACAAGAGGTAACATAGAGAATGATTAATAGTAAAAATAGTTTAATAAATAGAAAGGATTTTAATAAAAATTGTAGTAATAACGATAAAATTGTTTTAATTGACCATAATAATGGTAAGGAGATTATTAAAGACAATAATAAAGAAAAATTTAGAAAATTAGTTGAAATTCCACATGAGGAAATAGAAATATTTAACTTACAAAAAGCATATAAAGAAGGAAAAATAAAAGAAATTGATATTACAAAAGAAGAATATGATAAATTAATAAAATTATATGAAACCCAAAACCAAAGATTAAAGGAAAAAATTAGTTTCAAAAAAAGTAAAATACGTAAAAGACTGAATGATTTAAATAGTAATAAAAATTCATAATGAGAAAATTTGTAAAAGATGGAAAAGATACTGAAATATATATAAATTATAAAATGAATCAATTTAATCTTCAACTCCAAAAAGCTCAAGCAGATATAAATGCGTGTGCAGAATAATTATAAATTAAGG
>DOYA01000094.1:0-261 GCA_003518755.1 Clostridiales bacterium
ATGATGTTAATGTTCCTAAGCCTGGCCCTATTTCTATGACTAAATCATCACTATCAATATTTGCGCCATCTACAATATCTTTTATTGCTTGTTCATCAATTAAAAAATTTTGGCCAAGATTTTTATTTGCTTTTACTTTATATTTTTTTAAGATATACTCTGTTTCTTCTAAAATATTCATATAATCACCTGTAAATATTATACTATATTTTTTAATAATTATCTAGGGTATTTTTTATTTATTGCGGGCGATTAAAATCG
>DOYA01000094.1:387-3020 GCA_003518755.1 Clostridiales bacterium
CCCTACATTTTTTTATTTATTTTCCGTTTTATTTCAACCTGTTTTAGATGTTTTAATTTATATCTTTTATTAAAAAAATATACTTCTATTACATCAAATCTTACAAATGCATTATTTAAATTATGAAGATATAGATAAAATCTTGTACTTTTATATATATGTTTTTGTTTAGGTTCATTTACTGCATCTTTTGGCCTACCAAAATTTAAATTACTTCTTGTTTTAACTTCAATAAACACATACTCATCCTTATCTTTTGCAACAATATCTATTTCTCCTTGCCTACATGTAAAGTTTCTTTCTATAATTCGATAGCCTATTTGTTCTAAATATATACAACTAACATCTTCTCCAGCTTTTCCGAGCTCTTTCTTATCTGTAAATATAATTACTCATCTCCTTTTATATATCTATTTCCTGCAACTTTTTTTATTTTTCCTTCTAATTCTAACATGATTAATTTTGACATAACTGTTTTTAAATCCAATTTGCTCTTTATTGCTATTTCATTAATATCTATTGGTTTTTTTGTTATTAAATTATATATATCTAAATATTCTTTTGGAATATTATCAATCTTATTGATGTAATTCATGTCATCTATATTTTCATTTATTTTTTCTATTAATCCATAATGCAATAGAATATCTTCAGGAGTTGTAACAATTTGTGCAAATTCTTTTATCAAATTATTTGTTCCCACACTTTTTGGATTGTCTAAACTTCCGAGGAATGCAAAATACATCTCTTTTTTGTGTTATCGCAAGCCTTGCTGTAACACTTGTACCGCTTCTGTATGCTGCTTCAACTACTAAAACTCCCATAGATAAACCACTTACAATTCTATTTCTTTCTAAGAAACGATTATACTCTGCTTCAGTATCTAGCTCATATTCTGTAATAACAGTACCCTTATTATTCAGAATATTCTTATATAATCCTGTATTTCGCTTTGGATAAATATTACTAAATCCACAAGGTAATACTGCAATAGTTCTACCCCCATGTTTTAATGCTGTTCTATGTGCAATACTATCTATTCCAAGTGCCATACCACTTACAATTGTTATTCCATATTTCACTAATTCTTTTACAAAATATTTACACCACTTTTCCCCATAATCTGTACAATTTCTAGAACCAATTACTGCCAAACATGGAGAATCTAGATTTTCTATATTTCCATCAATATATAATTTTTCTGGTGGATTAGGAATTTTTTTTAATTTTTTTGGATATGCTTTACTATTTAAATATAAATTTCTCATCATTTACCCCAATCTATATTAAACAAATCAAAAACGAGTATTGCTAGGCAAAAGTAATTAAAAAAGCAAGGGAGCGTACGTGGTGTACGTGACCGCGTTTTTAATTACTTTTAACAACGCAAGACGAAGTTTTTCATTTGTTTAGTGCTTCCAGTATTTGCGATCCAAGCTCCTATATTGTATCGCCTCAGCAATATGGGTTTGCTGAATATTTTCAGAATTATCTAAATCAGCAATTGTCCTAGCAACCTTTAAGATTCTTCCATATGCTCTACCACTTAAACCTAATCTTTCAAATGCCTTTTTTAATAATTCTTTACTATTAGAATCCAACTTGCAAAACTTGTTAGTTAATGCAGGTGTTAATTCACTATTCGAATAAATATTTAATCCTTTATATCTCTCTAATTGAATATTTCTAGCATTATTTACTCTTTGTTTAATTTCTTCAGAAGTTTCTGTTTTCTCATCTGAACTAATCTTTCTATATTCAACAGGCTTAACTTCAATATGTAAATCAATCCTATCTAATAGTGGTCCACTAATTTGTCCCATATATTTGGAAATTGCTTGCTCTGAGCAATTACATTTATTATCATCTGTTCCATAATACCCACATGGACATGGATTCATACTAGCAATAAGCACAAAATTTGAAGGATATGTTAAAGTTGAAGTTACTCTGCTAATGGTTACTTGCCTATCTTCTAAAGGTCCTCTTAAAACTTCTAAAGTACTCTTTTTAAATTCTGGTATTTCATCTAAAAACAATACTCCGAAATGTGCTAAGCTTATCTCCCCTGGCTTTGGTATCCTACCTCCACCTATTATAGACACAGGTGAACTTGTGTGATGTGGTCTTCTAAATGGTCTAGTTGTAATTAACCCAGTATTGTTATCTAGCTCTCCTGCAATACTATGAATTTTTGTTATCTCAAGAGCTTCATTAAAAGTTAAATCAGGTAAAATAGTGGTTAATCTTTCAGAAAGCATAGTCTTTCCAGAACCTGGGCTTCCGAATCAAAAGACAATTGTGTGAACCACTTGCTGCAATTTCTAATGCTCTTTTAGCAGTTTCTTGTCCTTTAACCTCAGAAAAATCTAAATTATTTGAATTATTATTATTCAAAACAAATTTATTATTTCCAATAATTGTTTGAATTTCGTAATCTCCTCTTAAATATTCTATTACTTCACCTAAGTCTTCTACAGGAATTATTTCTAATCCATGTATAATCTCAGCTTCTTTACAATTTTCTTTAGGAATTATTACTTTTTTTATTCCTAAATTTACAGCTTCTATACACATTGGTAAAACCCCATTAATTTTATTTATTGTCCCATCTAATGATAGTTCTCCTAAAA
>DOYA01000026.1 GCA_003518755.1 Clostridiales bacterium
ACCTGTAATGGAGAAAATGCATTATAACTTTGTCCAATAGCAGCAGATAAATTTCTTCCTGCTGTCCAAATTTCATTTACATTTTTTGTTTCACTTATTTGTTTAGCAACTTCTGGAGAAGCTAATGTTCCGGCTGTTTCACTTGGTAACTCTATTCTAGTTTTAACTCCTAATCCAAAATATCTAGCATATCTGTCTAAAGTATCTATTTTAATTCTGTCACCTACTTCATAGAAAAAGTAGTTACAAGAATGTTGTATTGCACCAGATACATTTAGCCACCCATGTCCATGGTGATAACTATCATATATCCAACAGTGTGGTTGGTAATCCTTATATTTTGTATAAATACCTGTATCATTGATTTTATCATCTGTAGTAATTGCTCCAGATTCAAGGCCTGCTAGTGCTGTAACCATTTTAAAGATTGATCCAGGTGCATAAGAACCAGATATACATTTATTAAATAATGAATTTTTCTCTTTAATATCATTATATTCTGCTACACTTATTCCGCCAACCCAAGAACTTGGGTTATAATCTGGATTACTTGCCATTGCTAAAATCTCTCCTGATTTTACATCAATTGCAACAACACATCCACCTAATGTATTATATGCTCTGCCAAACCCTCCATTTCTAATTTTTTCAATATTGTTTGCAAGCGATCTTTCTGCAATCTCTTGAAGTTTAGAATCTATTGTTAAAACTATAGTAGATCCTTGAAGTGGTTCTTCTGTAGTTGTTTCTCCTGTAACTGTACCATCAACAGACATTTCAATTTCTTTTTTGCCTTTTTCCCCTCTTAAATAATCTTCAAATGATCCTTCAATTCCAGTTCTTCCAACATAATCATCATTATTATATATGTCTTTTCCCTCATTATATTCCTTTTCAGTTATTTTACCTATGTATCCAATAATATGTGAGGCTAAATTTCCAAAATTATACTTTCTCTCTGTTTGTGTTGTAATAGTTACGCCAGGAAATTCAAAATTTCTTTCACTTATCTGTGCAACCACTTCTCTTGGAACATTTTCTGCAATTTCTATAGGTTTTATACTACTATAACCTTTAGCTAATATTTCATATCTTATTGCCATTATTTTTCTAGCTTTTGTAATATCATCTGCTTTTATACTATATTTTTTAATAAAATAATTCATTACATCTTGTGGACTCGAAGTCTCGTTAAGTTTATATGTATTTAACCATTTTTTCAAATTATCATCACTTATTGTAAAAGCTGTAACTTCGTTATTTATCGGAAAATTGTTTGGATAAGCAACACCATTTTTTTCAAATAAATCTATTAAATTTAAAATACAATTATTTAATGATTGATTATCTGTCTTAGTTTTGTAAAGTTCAATATTAAATGAGCTAGTAGTAGTTGCTAGAACATTTCCAGATCTATCTAATATCTCTCCTCTTGAAGCTTCTAGAACACTTTCGCGAGAAAGCCTTGTATTTGAAATATTTCTGTATTGTGCTCCATTTATTATTTGTAATTCAAATAATCTAGAAATAAGAATTACACCTATAATATAAACTATTATAGTAAGTACATTAAACCTAAAATTGGTATATTCTTTTTTTATCTTTTTTTTCAAAGCTTTTCTCACCTTCTTTTTCAACTAAAAATACCTTGTCAAAATCTTGTCTCCCTTGTATACTGCCTCTATCTTATAGCCCAAATTTTGAATAATCGGATATAAAATAATTGTCATTATAACATTATACAAACATTCAATTAATAAAATTTTTACAAATGGTAATACTTCAAAGGAATACTTATAAAAAACTCCTCCAATTAAATATAAAGAGACTTCATAAATAATAGTACAAATTGTTATCATCATAATAATTGTTAGCTTATTTTCTTTAGAAAAATTTTTATCAAAAACCCCTCCAATAAATCCAACTATCCCAAGGAATATCCCAGAGATTCCAATTTTTCTACCAATAAAAAAATCTAATAAAACTCCGAAAAGCACTCCATAAGCTACACCAGCAATTCTGCTATAAAATAATCCTATAAAAAGAACTAGAATTATAAACATATTTGGCATTACTCCGTGCAATTCTAAATGTTGAAAAAAAATTTACTTGTAAAAAATAAATTATAATAAAGGTTAGAATTAAAAGAGCATTTATTGCAAATTTTTTCATTTTCCTATTATTCCTTTCTAAGTCACCAATCCGGTTGGAAAAGAATTGAATTTTGACAATGTAGAATTCAATTATTTTTCAACCTTCAAACTACTACTTGATTAATTTGTAATAACAAGAACAGTATCTAATTTATTAAAATTAACCCCTGTATTAACTATAGCATACCTATCATTTATATTGCTACCATTAATAACCTTGTTAACTTTGCCAATAAATATTCCTTTTGGATAAATTCCACCAAGTCCTGATGTTTCAATATTATCCCCACTGGCAATTTGTGCATCTGTAGGTATATAAACTGCTTTTAATTCATTTTTTCCTTCTAGCATACCTTTACATACAACTGACTCTCTTGAAGAACTAATAATACTACTTGTATTACTTGAAGAATCTACAATTGTCTGAACTTTAGCCGTATTATCTGTTGCTGAAATAACAAAACCAACTAATCCTTCAGAAGCAATTACTGTCATGTTTTCTTTAATTCCACTATTTTTACCTGCATTAATTACAATCGTTTTTGAATAATTGCTTATATCTCTACTTATTACATCTGCTCCAACAGTTTTATAGTCACTGTATTTTTCAGTTAATTTCATATATTCTTTTAAAGTTTGATTTTCAGCCTTAATAGATTCAAATTCTCTAAGTTTTTCTTCTAATTCATTATTCTTTTGTTTTAGCTCATCATTTTCATTTTGTAGATTGTTAATATTTGTAAAAAATGAATTATTTGAGTGTACTTTATTTTTTAAAAATGTCAATCCATTTTGAATTGGGTTAACAAGTTTATCTGCTATATTTTCAATATAAGATAAATTACTATTTTTGGTATTTGTCAATACAACTAATAATATTAAAATAATTATTGTTATTATTATTCCAATTATTCCATTTTTTTTACTCTTATACATAATAACTTATCCCTTCATTATTGTTTTATATTAGTGCCTTTTTCTGCTGTTAATTAATACACTTTTTAACTTTTCTAAATCTTCTAAAGTTTTTCCAGTCCCTTTTACTACACAATCTAATGGCGATTCTGCAATTATAACTGGCATATTTATTTCTTGGCTCAAAAGCTTATCTAAATTTTGAATTAAAGCCCCTCCACCAGCTAAATATACACCTTTTTCTACTAAATCTGCGGCAAGTTCTGGAGGAGTCTTTTCTAATGTTTGTTTTACTGTATTTATTATTTTATAAATTGATTCTCCCATTGCTTCCATTACTTGAGAAGAAGTAATAGTTATATTACGAGGAAGTCCTGTTTTTAAATCCCTGCCTCTAAATTCCATAGGTGTATCTGTCATAAGTGGTAATGCACATCCTATAGATATTTTTATTTGTTCTGCTGTTGTTTCTCCTATAGCAATATTTTCTTTCCTTTTTATATATTCAATAATATCCTCATCTAATTCATCTCCAGCTATTCTTAAAGAATTGCTAATAACTATGCCACCTAAAGAAATAACTGCAACTTCAGTTGTTCCTCCACCAATATCAATAATCATATTTCCACATGGCTCTCCAACTTTTATTCCAGCTCCAATTGCAGCTGCCATAGGTTCTTCAATTAAATAAACCTCTTTTGCCCCAGCTTGTGTTATAGTTTCTTCAACAGCTCTTTCTTCAACCTCAGTAATTCCTGAAGGTACACCAACTACAACTCTAGGTCTTCCAACATTATATCTAGAACATACTTTTTTAAACATGTTTTTTAACATTAAACACGTTGCTGTAAAATCTGCAATAACTCCATCTTTCATTGGCCTAACTGCTTCTATTGTATCAGGAGTTCTTCCAAGCATTTCTTTTGCTTCAAATCCTGTTGCTTTTATTTCTCCTGTTTTTTTATCTATTGCAACTACAGAAGGCTCTTTTAAAACAATACCTTTACCTTTTAAAGTAATTAAAATATTTGCTGTTCCTAAATCTATTCCCATATCTTTAGAACCAAATTTAAAAAAATTAAGAAGTTTCATGGCTTATTTCACTTTCCTCTCATGAATTATTTCTTTAAAATTACAATTTATATAAAAGAATGATGTTTGAACTTGGAGGTTTGAAGTCGGAGGTCAGAGGTTGGACGTCCTACATCCTACTTTCTCCCTCTAACTTTATTCTCTCACAATTAGTCTACATATCTACTTTGTTTATTTGTAATTTCCAATCTTTAATAGACATTATACTAGTGTACTCTGATTTTCCAATAACAATATGATCTAATAGTTTTATCCCTAATAAATTAGCAGAATTTTCTAATTTATATGTTACTTCAAAATCCTGCATACTTGGAGTTGACATTCCGGCTCGGATGATTATGAACAAGTATAATTTTGGGAGCAGAAATTTTTACTGCTTCTGAAAGCACATCTTTCATCCCAATATTTACAAAATTCTTTCCACCAATTGCCACATCTTTTATTTTAAGAATATTGCATTTTGTATCTAGCAGAACTACTTTTGCTATTTCTACTTTTTCATATTGCATATCACTCATTAGTATTTTTACAATATCATTTGGTTCTTTAATTTTTATTTTTTGGTAATTTAAAGGTTGGTTCATTCTACTTGCAAGCTCACAAACAGCTTTAAGTTGTATTGCTTTAATTTTACCCATTCCTTTAATTTTTATTAGTTCTTCTATTTCTAAGTCTCTCAAAAAATTTAAATTGTTGAAATTTTGTTCATCATTTAATTTCAATATTTGCCTTGCTATATCTATACTTGTATATGTTTTAGTTCCTGTTTTTATTATAATAGCTAATAACTCAGCATTACTTAAATTCTTTGCACCATATAGTTCAAGTTTTTCATATGGTCTTTCAGTTTCAGGCAATTCTTTTATTGTCAATTAAATATCCTTTCTGCCCCTAACTTTGTTATTTTATTATATTTTTCTATAAATAAAAATTCCTATTGCCATTCCAATAATACTGGCAATATTTATTTTTATTGTAAATGCAAATGTAAGTGTTAAAATGCTTAAATTCAAAACAAATGGATTTGTAATTCCAAATTCTTGTCCATATCCTAACCACCATAATCCATTAACCTTACTTGCTAAATCTCCTAGTAACCCACCTATTACTAGTCCACATAATATAAAAATTAGCATTATCCAAAAACTTTTATCTCTTGCTGCCATCATTCATTCCTCCTTAGTTATTTTTCTTACGGATTTATATCTTGTAAGACTTTTATATTATATATGCATTTTAAGTTTTTTTCAAGTAGAAGATGCATATTTTCATAAAAAAACTATATCTGTATTAGATATAGTCCTTTTTTATTGGTTCTATAATAAATGTTGGGGTGGTTAAAAACTACTTCAACATTTTTTTGTAAAAATATAG
>DOYA01000008.1 GCA_003518755.1 Clostridiales bacterium
TTTTTTCTGTTTCTCCACTTTTATCGCTTATCCAATAATTACCAAGTGGAGTTTGAGGTAGTTTTATAGTGTGTATAGATTTTTTTCCTATTAGAGTTACTAGCAAAATGTACCCTCCTTTATATTTAGATATTTATAATTATTATTAAACATATTATTATTATTTTCAAGCCCTTATTAAATTACTATCAATGGTTTTCTCTATTTCCGCAGACTTAATTGTTATATTACATTTATATTAAATTTTAGTTACATTTTAATAAAAATTTGTTAAAAAGAACTCTATACTCTATAGAACCTTAATTTCCGTAGGATTTCTATAAATAAAAAAACCGGAACTAAGATTTTGTACGCATTATAAATGCAACAAAATCTAACTTCCGCCATATTTATCTTCTAAGGAAACTCACCACTTTCGTGGATGACTTTCCTAAGAATATAAAAAAAGAATATAAGTTAACTTATATCCTATTATAACGATGCTTTAAGTTGTTCAATTTGTGCACTTAGATTTCTTTCTGCTTCATACATTTTTTTCTAATTAAGCTCTATCTAATAATATCTAATAGTATAACTAACTTATTTTTACATTTATATGTAAATACTATAACGATACCTTTTTATTTTAGACTAATACAATAAAATACATTTTCTTCAATATTTTAATATATTGTAGAAAATGCATTTTATCATTATCCTTCAACACTTTCTTCTGCATTAATATTGGTTTTAATTACTTCTTCAAGATTTGCTGTTACATTATCAATTATTCTTTTTAAATTTTCGTCCATTAAATCTTTGTTCTTAAATAAGTTAAGTTTTAATCTTGGTAATGCATCACTTGAATTCCATTCAATATTCAATGCAGTTTGAATTAATTCGTCTCCTAATGTAAGTGCAAATTGTAAGTCACCAGATAATTGAGTTAAATCTGTTTGTAGTCTTTCTGTATTCATATTTGAAACATTTGTATTATTTTCAGGAATAACTTCATCTAAAACTGCTGGCGTTTGCTGTACAGGCTCAATTGGAGCTCTATCTGCTGTTGTATAGATGAAAAATGCGTTTGAATTCTTATTGATCGCTACAGACAAATCGTTTAGTATTTCATTATTAACTTTAACAGAATTATTCCAATCAGTATAAATTAATTCAAAATTATGACCACTCCAGTAAGTTGCCATATTTCTAATTATTGTGTTTGCACTTTCTAGCTTTTCATTAAACCTTGGATATAAGTCCCTCATAGTTTCAAGTCCATGTTGTACTGAAATTTTATCCATATGTAAATCCATTTTTTTCACCTCCTAGTTTTTTTGTATCACAATCAGAAAATGTTGTCAATACAGTATTAATCTTTTTTTATTTCTTTATATATCTAAATTTTTAATTTTCCTAGAGCCAAGCTTATTACAAAAATATTATAATATATATTTAAACTTATTAAACAAGATATTTTTATATTAAAATCAACTGCATTCCATTCTTTATTTGAGAATCACGAACTCTTAAATCAACATCTATCATTTCTTCTGAAAATAAATTATATAGTCTTGGAATTTCAACAGGCTTATAATTTCCACCACAAAATTCATCAATTGCTTTAATTAATAATAAAATAATTTCTGAAACTTTCTTATTTAATGGTATTTTCACATCATACCTTTCCTCAATAGCTGGTACATATAATTTTATTAATACTTTATCCATTATCTTCACCTTTATCTTTCATTCCAATTAATTTAATTTGTTTAAACTCTCCAGATTCAACATAATATCCAAAACTATTACCGATATTGTTGTTTATTCCTCTTCTATCAAGTATGCTTATTAAATATTGATCATCAAAACCATTTCCAATCCAAATTCCATTATCATTCTCAATGTATTGTTTATACCAGGTATCATATTCATGATCCTTTATTTTGTTTGCACTATCGACAATAATAAAACTATTATTACCATTTTCTTTTGCTACACTTAATTGTTTTTCAAAGTCAATTGCTTCTTCTTCTATTTTTTGTAAAAATTTATCTATTCCTATAATGATACAAATATTATGCTCAATAGTGTTTTCATTTTTAGCCTCTAAGATCAAGTTGTAGAAATCCCCTATAATATCCTGCTTTTTATCATATAAAATCTTTTCTGTATCAAAAACTGTAATTTTTACATTTATTTCTTTTAGCATCTCTATTATTGCATTTGTATAATATCCTGCATCTCTAATATTTTTTGATGTTATAATTGTTATAAAATTATTTTTAAAATTATAATTGCACCAGTGTAGATTTTCTTTATATATTCCTAATGGTATTTTCTGTAATGATTTTACTTCATTTTTTACTTCCTCAATGGTTATTCTATCTTGTAATACAGGCACTTTCTTAGCCATTACTTGATTATTTACTTTGATTTTTTCAATTAATTCTTTAATAAACACATTAAATTCTTCTGGTTCACATGTTTTTGCAGTTTGAAATTCAAATATTTCTCCATTCTTGCAAATCAGTCCTCTACCAAATAAATTTGATGGTCTTTTTTTACCTACATTTTCAAAAATGTTATAATAATCATCTTCATTATTGACCCTTAAAGCTATTTTCTGTTTAAAATTCTGAGTTAATCTGTATCTCATGTCACTATATGAACCAACTGTAAATACAAAAGATATTCCACAATTATTTCCTTCCCTTGTTAAAGTAAGTATTGTATCATCATAATCCATTTCATACATCTCATTAAAAGCTTCATAGCTGTTCATTATAATTACAATCGCTGGCATTGTTTTTTCACTTGTTTGATTATATAAATTATAATCTCCATTATAATTTGATAATATAGTTTTCCTATTCTTTATTTCTTGAGTTATCATTTCAAAAAATCTACCTATTTTTTCAGCTTCACTTAAAAATAGAACATCACCGACTTGAGGTGCATCGTTAAAGATTTTCAATGACTCACTTCCAAAATCTAATATATAGGTCCAAACCTTATTGGAATCATAATTGCTAATTAGTTCATATACAATCGTACTTAAAAGTGTTTCTTTTCCACTATCTGCACTACCATATATAACCACATTTTCACCAGTCAATAAAGATAGTTCTACTACACCTTGTTTTTGATTTGTTGGATCATCATATTCTCCTACAATAATATTTGAATTATTTTTTACTTTGTATTTTTTTCTTAAATCTTGAACAAATATTGTTTCCGGAATACTGTCTAACCACAAGTTATTTTTGATAATCTTTTCTTTTTCTGCTATTTGAGCTAAGTATTGTACTATACGAGTCAATTGTTCTCCATCCTGTTTAGCTTTTCTGTGTGTATTATTGTCTATTTGTTTAACCACTTCTCCTATATCTGAAATAAATTCAACTGAATTATCTACTTTTTTCTTTACAATATTAGAAGGTATATATTGTGCTCCTGTCCAAGCAGATTGTCCTAAGGTAAAATACTCATCATTTCCAACTTGTAAATAGAATTGTCCTTGCCCTTTTAAATATGCCGCATCAGGCTTCTTAATAACATCTCTACTATCATCTGTAGTTTGAACTTTTAAACAAATTCCAAATCTACTATTACTACGTATTTGTTCATTTACAATACCTGATGGTTTTTGAGTTGCGAGAATTAAGTGTACCCCTAAACTACGTCCTATTCTTGAAACACTCATTAATTCATCCATAAAATCTTCTTGTTGTTGCTTTAATTCTGCAAATTCGTCACATATAATAAACAAATGAGGTATAGGCTCTTTAACTACTCCTTCATGATATAATTTTTGGTATTTATATATATCAATTGTTCCTTCATCTGTCATATTTCTTGCTTCATTAAATTCTATCTGTCTTCTTCTTAATTCTGATTGAATAGAAGCAAGCGACCTTTGTAACCCTATTTTATCTATATTTGTAATTGTACCAACTAAATGTGGTAATTTTATATTTTTCTTTTGAAAAGCTCCTGCTAATCCACCACCTTTGTAATCAATTAAAACAAATGCTACATCATCTGGATGATAATTTACTGCTAATGATAAAATATATGTTATTATAAATTCTGATTTTCCAGAACCTGTACTCCCCGCTATTAGTCCATGTGGTCCATGATATTTTTCATGTAAATCAAGAAATATTTTTCTACCTGTACTATCTATTCCAATTGGCGTTTTTAAAGATATAGTTGAATCATTGTTCATCCATCTTTGCTGAATATTTAATTGTTCAATAGTTCCAACATCAAACATTTCCATAAAAGGATATACTGATGGTAAGTTGTTTTTTCCAGCTATAGAATACTTAATCGGTATATTTGATAGTTTTTCGCTAATCTCATCAAATAAAAATTCATCAGGCAAATGTATATTAAATTCTTTTTGATTTCCATCTTCCAATTTGCTCTCAAATATTCTTCCACTATTTTCATTAAATGTAATAAAAGTTTTACATTCATTTGGTAGCTGTACCCAATCTTTTGTTACAAACAATATACTAAATCCTTTATTGTTTTTGCTTTCTAGTATTTCTTTTATTATTCGGACTTCTTCTATTTTCTTATAATCATCAGTAATAATTAGATAATATGGCGAATATGATTTAAAATCTGTTTGATTGGCATATGGATTCTCATTACTCGTTCTATTTTTCCATTCTTCTTCTAAATATTTAGATATTCTTTCTATATCAATATATTCATCCGAAAAAAATCTTATCTCTCTACTGTCATTCCAAACATGTGGTAACATTTTAGCAAATTCCCATTTTTTTCTATCACTGACCCAAAATACAAGTTTTAAATCTCTATAACTATGAAAAGTTATTAACTGCATTAAGATACTTTGTACCATATTCATAAGACTTTCACTATTTTGAGAAATTAATGCGGATATGTTTTTTTCTGTCATAGAATAAACTATTGGTGCTCCTTGAAGAGTTTTTGACTTTTTGGTAACATCTTGTAAAATGTCTACTAAATTGTCATCTTCCATTTTAAAACTTTCTTCTGGATAATTTATATCTGCTTCTAATGGTACTTTACCAATTCCAAGTCTAACTGAAAGAAAATCAAAATCTTCTATATTTCTTTCCCAAAGTCTTGTCTCTTTATTTAAAATAATCTTTTTACACTCTTCTGGTGGAATATAATTTTCTAATAGAATTTCTCTTTGATTCATCATTGCTTCGTCTATTTGTTCTATTTTAGTATCAATATATTTTCTATATCTTTTTTGCCTTTTTTCTTCATGTTTTATTTTCCTCTTTTTTTCATATTTAACATTTAGTATTGGAAATAATACTATTGCAACAAGCATTATAAAAGCAATTAAAATTTCTGCTATCACTTCTGCTTTCGAGGCTGTCCCATTCATTGTTCCAATCATTGCTCGCCCACTAGATAATAGCATTAATATCCCCATAGAAAGAGTAGATCCTAATACTAAAACAGCAGGTGTTTCATCTTTTTCATTAATTGCAGGAGGGGGATCTATCTTTATATTTTCTCTCTTTATAACTTTTGTTAATCTTGGTGCTCTAGAAAAATATTCATTATCAGAATATAATGGTTGTTCATCATAATAATCTTCGTCAATTGAAGACTCTTCTTCACCAAATATATCTATTGTATTAGTTTTTAATTCTTTAAATACTTTTGTGTCTAATTTAAGTTTATTTAATGGATTATTAATAAAAATACTATTCTTCATAATAATTATTTTTAATCCCATAATAAATATAATATCACCATTATGTAAAACTTTAGATTTGTTAGATACAAGTTCACCATTAACTACAGTTCCATATTTTTTATCTATATTTTCTAAAATCCAATTGTTATTATATAGTACAAGTCTTGTATGTGTATGTGCTGTAAGATTATTGTTATATGTTATTTGATTTTTTTCACTTTTACCGATAAATATTTCCTTTATGTTATTATTTATACTAAAATGTTTAAAGTTTGTTTCCACTAAAGGATAGCAATATAATATATATATATTATTCAAATCACCTATTGCTATTGCATAAACGCCATTTTCTTCTAATATTGCTTTGTCTAATATACTGTCTTTTTGTGTTTTAATTTTCACTTCATCTGAGGTAATATCAATTACTTTTGGATTTATTATTTTAACTAGTCTATTTGTTACAATTTGCCATTTTCCATTTTTCCCCTCAACATTTACTAGCTTTTTTTCATTTTCACCAGAAGAATCATTTATCCAATAACTTCCCATAGGAATTTCCGGTAAGGCTAATTTTAAAAATTTATCTTTTCCTATCAACGCAATACGCAATTTATTGTCCTCCTGTTATATTAATTATATTTATACACTTCCTATTTTATATTATTATTTATTTTTGTCAATGTATGAATTTTTCATGCTAATCTTTAAGTATTTATTTGCGTAAATCTTGCGCTTTTTTAATACTATTTAACATTTTTATTACATTTTTATATCATTTATATTAAAAATAGCATTTTTTCTTACGCATTAAAGGGTATTGACCTTTTTGAACTTGCCAATACCCTTTTTTAAATTTTCATTATTAAATTTTTCTAAGCCTTCTTTTTTGTTGTTTTTGCTTTTTTGGATGTACTTCCTTTTTTATTGCTTGTTGTTTTCTTAGTTGTTGATGTTTTTTTACCATTTGTCTCTTTTTTCAACTCTACCTTTTTAGTTTTCTTTGTTTTTGTTGCTTTAACATCTGATTGTTTTTTTAATTTTTTATTTATTTTTTCAAATTCAGTCATAAATATATTTAAAGTCTTTTTAAATTCTTTTTCTTCTGCATCATTTGATAATCCAATATGATATACTTTTTCTATTTGGTCATGATTAAATAAGCATATTTGGTCTGAATTTAAAAATCCTTCTGGATACATACATCCACTATAATCCCATATCTTTTCCTTATTGCTATTATCTATTGCGCAAAATCCTGCAATCATTAGTCTCTTAGTTGCTCCTTTTAAAATAACAACAGTACCTATTGGTAAATATTTTTCTTTAATTTCTTTCATCTAAAACTCTCCTTCCTTTTGGATGCATAATTTTTACTCCAAATTTTGAATATCTATGTCCAACCATAGGAACTCTTATTTTTGGTCCTTCAATTAAATTTATTCGATTAATAATTAATTGACAAAAATCTTTAGCATTCAGAACTTGTTGCAAATCATTTGGATCTTTAACATTATATCTAATACCTATTACAACAGAGTTGTCTTTTGCTAAAAACCCTACATTTTCATTTCCATAATTTGCTATGGTTTTTCCATTTCCTTCACCTTCAGCAATTACTTTAGGAAATGATTTTTCTATATACGCCCTTTGTTTTGGTGTAAAACTACCCTCGCATAATTCTACACTTTTCAAAAATTCTTTTTCAAGTTCATTCAATCTTTCAATATGCATATTATTTCTAATATATAAAAATTTAAGTTCATCTGATATACAATACTGATATAAATCCATTTGAGTTTCATCTAATGGTTTAATCTCTCTCTGTTTACACATCTGTTCATCTAAATCTTTTAAGCATGTTTTAGTTAACACATATTGGATAAACATTTTGTTATATTTATTATATAATCCTACATATTCGTCTATTTCCTCTTGCTTTATTTCAGGATCATAATAAATTCCTGGCATTGGATAAGCTGATATTAATTCTATACCTGTTATATTCTTATATTTCATATTTTTGTATATCTCCTCCTTATACTTTATTTTAATTTTGCTGATGCGAAATAAATAAATGCTTTTTTTTGTAATTCACTTAATTTTACGCTCCAAATTCTTCCCCATGTATTTATCATAACTTCATCACCTTTAATCCCTACTACATTTACAGCATGATTTCCCCCTATAATAGTCTTATCAAATAAAGAATCTCTATTTTTTAATTCTATATTTAGTATTTTTTTTGTTTTTGCATTTAAATATGGTGCTATTGTTAAATTAACAGATTCACCATTATTTATTGCATCAATGACATCCTCAATACTTCCATTACTAAAACCTGTTGGTCTTGACCCATAAACACGATTAACTTCAATATTATCTGTTACTCCTTTATTATTAAGATATTCCTTTAGAGTTCCAGTACCTGGTTGGTTAATTAAGTCTTCTTGATATAGAGTTGCATATTTTCTATACCTATCTTTTAAGACTTTCCTTCCTGTACTCTCTTTTGTTATAAATAATTCGTTTAACCCATGTCTAATCTGCTCTCCAGTATCAGGATCATAAAACGGATATAAGTCATCTATATTATTATTAAGTTGAGACATAGGCTTTCTTGTATAAGGATCATAATATGTAACAAGGTACTGATTAGAGTTAATAAAATAGTCTACATAAAGCTCTTCATTTATTCCACCTGTTTCTCTATATAACTTAAATCCAAATTTCTGTTCAAAAACATCTGGAATATCTTTATATAGATATGCTATTGCTTCAGCAGATGAAGCAAAAGAGCACATTCCACCTGGTGTATCCATAATTTCTGTTATTTCTATTGTTTCATCCAAATCTAATTGATATCTTTCAGCTAATTTCTTTGCTTGCGCAATCACATAATCATCATGCTTAATTAGTATTGTTTCATTCTTTTTTAAAGCCTTAGTATACTGTCTGTTATTTTTCAACTTTTTACCACTAGCTGTTTCATAATAAAAATGTTTATTATATATACCTTGATCTATCCCATATCCTTCAATTTTATCATAGTGCTCAGTTATCCAATTTTCAATGGTTTTTTGACTATATCCTTTGCTTTTAGCATAATTAATCAAAAAATCATCAGTATATGCATCTTCTTCACTAATTTTCCCACTCATTATATCACTTTTTAAACTTGTTTTTACTTCGTCATATAAATCTTCTGGATCCACGCCTTGCATCTCATATATTTGATTGGCAGTTTTACTAGCGCTTATATTCTGAATAACTTCCCCAAATACAGATCCTCCAAAGCCAAGTACTGCACTAGTAGCTACAGCTTTATTTCCTCCCATTTGTTCATATGCAGTTTTAAAATCAATATCTTCATCTATAGCTGAATAAACTGATGCTTTAAAAGGTGTATCTAATGCATTTAATCCTGTATCTATACCTACTCTTATCGCAGAATTTCCCAATACACTTCCTGTTGGATTAAATTTAAATAGGTTCATACCTACGGCATACTGTGCTGCATCCCACAACCCAACAGCATTTCCATATTTGATTGCATTGTCTAAATTTTCTTTTGTTTTCCAATTATTTTGAGTTTGTTTTTTTTGTCTTAAATATTCCTCTGATGACCTTCCTCCTGAATTCATTCCTATTATTGTTGGTATTATTACTGAAGCGGCGTGTGGTGCTACTGTAGATACTGTAATAGCTGATATTACTGGCGCAGTTTGTTCTCCTACCTTGTATGCTACTCCTGTTGTCTTAAATGGATTATATGCTCTCTCATTTATTTTTTTTAAAATTGCATTTTCTTTATATAGCTTATTAAATGCTGTTTCTGTATAATCTTTTGCAACCTTTGACAATGTTTTTTCTCGCATTTTTTCAATTTCTTTTTCATATTCTTCACCATGTTCTTTTGCATATTGTGCATTTGAGGTATATATTGTCCTAAGACGTTCTTCTTGCAATGTTTCATCTCTAAGTGCCAAAAAATCACTTATGTTTTCTCCCATTTTATATAAGCCTTTACCAACTGATACCAACTCATTTACTATACTTGATCTCAACCTAAACGCATTTTTTCTAGTAGCTTCCTCTTCTATCCCCTTATTTATTTTTTCTTTTTGTTCTTTTGTTAAATGATTTAAATTATACATTGTCCCTGACTGTAATTGATTACTCAAATTATAGTTGTAGTTTTTAATCTTTCTCTCTTTTTCTATTTGGTGATATACATCATGATTATCTTTTTTGCCCTTTTGCTTTGTTTTATTACCAATGCCTAAACTGTTAAGTAATCCTCCAAATTCCATTAATAGTCCATCTGTTGCACTTGCTGCTGCATCAAAACCTGCCACTGCACTTTCAAAATCACTTTTTATTCCACTTAAATTAATATTTTTGATTATATCTAATGCACTTTTTATCGTTCCTGCTTCCTCGAAATCAGATGGTATATTTATTGTTGCTGACTTGCATGATTTTAATTTATTTATTGCATTATTTATTGCTGTTACAGCACTTTTTTTATTTCCAATATTATATATCATTTTTTTCCTTTCTATTTTCTTAGTTTTAAGATGTTCTTACTCCTTATTTATTCATTATAATAGTTGTTGCAGGTACCTAATTTCTCCACTATATCCATTTATCTCTCCATTTATACTATCAATGGTATTTTGTAGATTAGTTATATTTTCTTCTTCCTTTTTTATTTTATCTTCTTCTTTTTTTATTTCTTCTTCTAATGTTTTTATTTTAGTCTTTGCTGTAGTATAAACTTCTCCTAGCGTTTTTCCTGCTTCAGTTAAACCATTTGAAGGTGTAGAAAATCCACTTATAACGCTATTTCCTCTATCTCCATTTAAACAATTCCTAATACTATTTTTAGCGTCAATAATTGCTCTTACAGTGCTCGAAATATTTTCATTAAGTGAGACTATTTGGCTGTTCATTTTTTCATATTCAGCTTTTGAGTTTGTTGCTTTTTCTTTTGCCTTAACCGCCGTTTCTTTAACCTGCTTTGATTGTTCTAGTTTTCTTTCAACTTCGCTTCTTTTACTAATTAAAGCATTTATTTTATCTTGATAGTAATATATTTGGCTTTGTACTTCTAATAAATTCATTTTTCCCTCCATAATATTATTATAAATATTTTTTCAATAACTTAAAATTAGTAAATGCTTAAGTTATTGAAAAAATATTTATTAAAAATACAGAAGATAGGAGTATTAAATAAAATAATGCTCCTATATTTTTTTATTATATTGAATGTTCTGCTGCATCATAGTTGCTTGCTGCAGTTTCCATATTTGTTTCAATGTCACGTCTTATGCTCTCTAAATTAGTAGTAATATTGACCTCAGTTTTTCTCATTTGACCTATTAATTCATCAATATTTGGAGAGCTTGCTTCTATTGTAGTCAAATGTTTAAAGACTGTTTCAATACCATTTTTAGCTGCATATAAATTAGCTATTATATCTAATTTGTCTGCTCTTATTGTTTCGGACGTTGCTGTTAATATGTCTTGATCACTTGATACTATAGTTCCTAATGTAATAGAACTAACTTCTCCTCTGTTTATTGGTTTGTTTTCAGCACTAGAATAATTGAACAACATTTGACTTGTTGCATTATATGCTGAAGCTGTAATTTTCAAAAAATTTTGTAATTCTTCAACTTGTTCATTCCAATTTTTTTGAATTTTATTATATAAATTTCCTCCCCAATATGAATGTAAATTGCTCATCTTTTTATAGGCATTTTGTAAACTTTTACATGTGCTTTCATATACTGGTTTTGTTTGTCCTAATGCACTTGAAACTTGTAGCATTGTAATTTTAACATGTGCCATATTATTCACCTCCTTCTCTTCTAAACTTTATTTATCATAACATAATAATAATGTCAATACTTTTTTTATTTTTTTTAGACTACAATCTAATTTAGAAAAGAATTAAATTTTAACACAGTCAAAATTCTAATTATTTTTTAATCTTTTTCCCAAAAAGCCTTATATGCTCTATATGCTTCATAAATATCAAATTTACTTGTAACCTCATATGGTGCATGCATTGAAAGAACAGGAACTCCACAATCTATTACGTCTACTCCTTTATTTGCTAAAATATATGCAATAGTTCCTCCTCCACCTACATCAACTTTTCCAAGTTCTGCAACTTGATATTTTATATTATTTGTTTCAAATAGATTTCTTACCCAAGCTACATATTCAGCATTTGCATCTGATGCTCCAGCTTTTCCTCTGGCTCCTGTATATTTATTTAAACTAATTCCTTTTGATAAAAATCCCGCATTATTGGTGTCTGATACTTGTGCATATAATGGGTCAAAACCAGCATCAACATCAGATGATAACATTTTAGAATAGCAAAATACTTTATCTAAAAGATTTACTCTATTTTCTCCTGTTTTATTTAAAAGCTCAGAAATAAAGTAGTCAAAAACATGTGATTCCATTCCTGTATTTCCCATACTTCCAATTTCTTCTTTATCTGAAAGTATGCAAATTGCTGTTTTTTCTGGATTGTTGATTTCCATTAATGCTTTTAAAGCTGTATAGCTACATACTTTATCATCTTGCCCATATCCTGCAACCATTCCATAATCAAATCCTAAAGAACGTGCTTTAAAAGCTGGAACAAGCTCTAATTCTGAACTTACAAAATCCTTCTCTGTAATTCCATATTTTTCATTTAATATTTTAAGAATATTTAATTTGACTTTTTGTTTAGCTTTTTCATCTAAAACTGGAATGCTTCCAATTAATAAATCTAAATTTTCACCTTCAATTGCTTCTCCAAGTTTTTTATTTGCTTGATCTTTTGCTAAATGTGGTAATAAATCTGTGATTGTAAAAATAGGATCATTTTCATCTTCACCAATATTTATTGTTATTTTTTCCCCATTTGACTTAACTATAACTCCATGTATACTTAATGGAATAGTAGTCCATTGGTATTTTTTAATTCCTCCATAATAGTGTGTATTAAAATATGCAAGTTCACCATCTTCATATATTGGATTTGGTTTTAAATCAAGTCTAGGAGAATCAATATGTGCACCTATAATGTGAAGACCATTTTCTAATTTTTGTTTTCCAATAATAGCCATATACACACTTTTTTCTCTATTAACAAAATAAACTTTATCTCCTGGATTTAATTTTTCAACTTTGTTAATGTCTGCAAATCCATTTTCTTCAGCAAGTTGTTTTGCATTATATGCAAATTCTCTTTCTGTTTTTGAACGGTTTAAAAATTCCATATAACCATTACAAAAATCAAAAATCTTTCCGAACTTTTCATCATCAGTATCTAACCATCCTGATTTTTTTTCATCAAGTAATTTTTTTTCTAAATTTTCTTCCAATTTCAATTCCTCCCTTGTGATTTTTTTCAAATTATATCACTTTTAATTTTAAAATACCATATTTTTATAATATATTTTTATTTTGCGGGCAATTAAAATCACCCCCTACATTTTCTATACATCTTTATATTTCTTGCTATTTTGCGGGCGATTAAAATCGCCCCTACATTTTCTATTCATCTTTATATTTCTTACTTCTTTCCCAA
>DOYA01000184.1 GCA_003518755.1 Clostridiales bacterium
CATTTTATACCATTACTCCAAATTCTTTCAACATTCTTTTAATATCATTGCAATCATTTGGAATTACTCTTCTTCCTAAAATTCCTAATTTATTGGCAGTTTCATAACTTCTATTTGTATCATCATCATCTATAAATAAACACTCTTCTGCCTCTAAATTATATCTTTCTAATAGTATTTTAAAAATTCTTTCATCTGGTTTCTTTATATGTTCTTGAGCGGAAATAATAATACCATTGCATAATTTAAAAAAATCGATGCTTTTAAAATAATTATAAGTTGCATTTGCCATATTAGACAAAACATAAATATTATATCCTTTATCTTTTAATTTTTTTGCAATTGCTACTATATTTTCGTTTATGTCTTGTGCTTTATACCAATTATGCCAAAATTCTTCTGTTAAATCTTTATATTTGTTATTATGTCTTTCATTTATTATTCTAATAGCCTCGTTATTGTCTATTTCGCCTAAATCAATTCTTTTCCATTCTGGTGCTTTAAAGTTATTTTCCATTAAGTATTCTTTTTCATCATCTGTTTTAGCAAATCTCTCTATTATAGCTTGTTGGTCATAATTTATTATTACATTTCCTAAATCAAAAATAATATTCTTAATCATCTATTCTATTCCTTCCATCAAGTAATATTTTTTCCTATTCCTTTGTTATAGTTTCAAATAGTATTTTATATTCTTCATCATGTATTAAAAGCCCTTCTACCTTTTGTTCAACCATTTTTTCTAAATCTTTATAGAAAATATATTTAACTTCTGATACTTCATCGTCTTCAAAAGTATATTCTTCAATTGCTTTATTACATTTTAATAAATACACATATTGAAACTCCATATTTTTAGGATTTTTTGTACTTTTTATGGTAGCAATGTATTCAAGATCCTTTTCTGTTGCTATGATACCTAATTCTTCTTTTAATTCTCTAATTGCTCCATCTATTATATCTTCTCCTGCTTTTATGTGTCCTGCTCCTGATATATCCCAACAATTAGGATGTGATTTTTTTGTCGCACTTCTTTTTTGTAATAATAATTCTTTTTTATCATTAATTATCCAAATATGTGCTGTTCTATGAAAATTGCCATCTTCATGAGCCATAGCTTTTTCTTTTATCTCTCCAGTAGCATTATTATTTTCATCAAATATATCTATGTATTCCATTATTATTTACACCTTCTAAATATTATTTTTTATATTTTCTTCTAATTCTTCGTATTTATCTGTATATGAATGATTTGCTCCACTAATTATCTGAATATTGCATTTTTTTATATTATTGTGTAGATATTTTTTTATTATATCTATATTTTGTGTTAATACACATTCATCTTCATCCCCAAATATAATCAATACAGGAATATCAATACTATTTAATATATCACTTTTACTATCTATTCCATCTCTATACTTTATAAAGTCATTTTCTCCTCCTGGAAGAAAATCATTATAATATGTTCCAGCTGAAATTTTACCATTAGCATTAACGGAAAAATCAATCAATTCACTCGCCTTTCCTTCACTGACTAATTTTTTTGATTCATAATTTAACCCCTCCAATAATTAGTTATTTTTTAAATAATATTCTAATATTTTTCTATCCCTTAATACAACAAATCTTGTATCATAAATCTCATCAACTTTACTCTTTATTTTCTTCCAATAATTTTTCCAAATATACAGCTACTCCATCATCATCATTTGATAATGTTATTTCATCAGCTTTTTCTTTAACTATATCAATAGCATTATCTACAGCAACTCTATATCCAACTTGTTCAAACATTGATAAATCATTATTATCATCTCCAATTGCTATTGTATCTTCTTTTGATATGTTTAGGATTTCTAACAACTTCTTTACTGCGTTTCCTTTGTTGGAATTTATATTTGCAATATCACAAAATACTGTTTTATCATCTTTAAATTTATCATCCAATAGACTCTTATGTCTATTTTTAATTTCTACATTTTTAACCTTATTAATTTTTGGAATTAAGTTTTTTATTTTATCAAAATCACTATCTGCTATCGTGCATTGAATAACAGGATTGTTATAAACAAAATCTTTTATATCCTCATCTAATTGGATTTCTTGATCTGCATGTTTTACTTTATTTACTACTCTACCTTCACCAACATTCATAATATATCTAACATCTTCTGGATTAGCTATTTCATAAAGTTTTATAAGAGCTTCTTTATTCATTTCATTTACATATAATACTTTATTTTCTTCGTAATCATAAATCATTCCACCACTTGATGTAATAATATATTTACTTGCAAAACATTCTCTACTAATCTGTTCAGTGTATTTTCTTGGTCTACCTGAACATAAAATAACTAATATACCTTTATCAGTAACTTTTTTTAATGCATTTATCGTTCTTGATGATAAATTTCTATCACTATCTCTTAATGTTCCATCTATATCAATAAAAATTGCTTTAATCATATATTTCACATCTCTCCTATACAACATCAGCTTTATAATCTTATCTTACCATAAAGCACTTAATCTATATATTGATTTTTCTATAAATTGTTTTTTATTAAATTCATTTCTTCATCTATAATAAATAAATCTAAATTATTAATTTTAATAGTCATATATTCAGCTAAATATTTTTTATCATTAAAACTCTCTCCATTTTCTAAATAATATTTTATCATTCTTATAGGCCCACCATGAGTTACCACTAGAATATTTTTATCATTAGATTTTATATCATTTATAAAGCTTTTTATTCTGTTGAATATTTCTTCTCTCTTTTCTGCGTTAAATTTTTTTGGATTTTTATTAAAATCATCCCATATTTCTGGAGTTATTTTTTCTCTTGTAATTCCTTCTAGCGTACCAAAACTGAATTCTCTTAGTCTTTTATCTGTTTCAATGTTTTTATTAAATTTTTTATTTATTATTTGAGCAGTCATATACGCTCTTTTTAAATCAGAAGAAATAATACTATCTATTTTCAAATTTGCAATTTTTTGAGCCATCAATTCTGCTAGTTTTATTCCATTTATATTTAAAGCTATATCTGTATGTCCTTGCGTTCTACGTTCTATATTCCAGTCTGTTTGTCCATGTCTTATAATATATATCATAAAATTCCTTCTTTTATTTATAATTATTATACTACTATAATATCTTTTAAACTACGCACTTATATATTTCTTCAATTATTTAATAATCATCTCATAAATCTATACTTAATTATTATATCATATATTTTTTTAATTTTGATAGTATATAATTACTTATTTCTTCAATTTTTATTCTTTCCTGTTCCATTGTATCGCGATTTCGAATAGTGACACAGTCATCTTTTTCTGTATCATAATCAATTGTAATACAATATGGTGTTCCAATTTCATCTTGTCTTCTATATCTTTTTCCAATTGTACCTGATTCATCATATGTGCACATAAATTCTTTTGATAGATTTTTCAAAATTTCCTTTGATTTTTCACTTTGTTTTTTAGTTAGTGGTAATATTGCAATTTTATATGGAGATAAAACTGGATTCAATTTCAAGACTATTCTTGTCTCGTTATTATCAAGCATTTCTTCTGTATATGCTTCACATAATACAGCTAAAACTGTTCTATCTGGACCAATTGTTGATTCTATAATATATGGAATATATTTTTCATTTGTTTCAATATCTAAGTATTCCATACTTTTTCCAGAATATTCTTGATGTCTTTTTAAATCATAATCTGTTCTATTATGTGTCCCATTTATTTCTCCCCAACCAAAAGGAAATTTATATTCAATATCACATGCTTCTTTTGCGTAATGGGCTAATTTCTCATGATCGTGAAATCTTAAATTATCAACTGACAATCCCAAATCCTTGAAAAACTGTTTTGCATATTCTTTAAAATAATTATATATCTCAGAATCATTTCCTTTTTTGCAAAAAGTCTGAAATTCCATTTGTTCAAATTCTATTGTTCTAAAATTAAAATTACCGGGTGTAATTTCATTTCTAAATGCTTTTCCTATCTGACCTATACTAAATGGTAACTTGCTTCTTGTTGTTCTTTGAACATTTAAGAAATTTACATATTCTCCCTGTGCATTTTCTGGTCTTAAATATATAATACTTTTATCTTCATCAGTTGTTCCTCTGTATGTTTCAAACATCTGACTAAATTTTCTTATTTTTGTAAAATCATGTGCTCCACAAACTGGACATTTTATATTATTTGTTTCAATATATTCTTCCATTTCTTCATAGCTTAATCCATCACCATTTATTTCACCTTTTGAAATATCAGTTATAAAGTTGTCAGCTCTAAAACGTGTTTTACATTTTTTACAATCCATTTTTGGATCAAAAAATGATGTTACATGTCCACTTGCTTCCCATACTCTTGGATGCATTAAAATTGCTGCATCAATTTCATAACTATTTTCTCTTTCTTGGATATATCGTTTTCTCCAAGCATCTTTAATGTTATTTTTTAGCCTACAGCCTAATGGGCCAAAATCCCAAACATTTGCAATTCCTCCATAAATTTCAGAACCCTGATACATAAATCCTCGCGATTTACAAAAATTAACTATTGTTTGCATATCTTTAACCATAGCAAAACCTCCTATAAAAATTAAATTTTGTTATATATTAAAAGAGCTTTCGTCCTTCTAACTATATAACAATAGTTAGGGACGAAAGCCATATGCTCACGCGATTCCACCCTAATTGGTAATACTTTTTGTATTACCCACCTTAATTTTTATTAAATTATGCTCCGAAGTGCCACCATATACTTCAATTACAAATTTCCACCAATCATTTGCTCTCTATAAATATCCATATATTTTTTCTTCATCAATGCTAATTTAGTATACTATCTTTTTTAGTTGTTGTCAATCCTAGTACTTTATCAATAGTGTAAAAACTTGACATTATATATATTGTCAAATATAATACTATTTAATAGAGAGGGAATAATTATGTGGAAAATTTTCAAAAATATTTGTATTGAGTTAGTCTGTTCTATATTGTTAATTGTTTTAGCTTATTATTCATTTATGCTATGTTTAGATCTATATGATAGTTCTGCCACAACAACATCATATAGCGGAATAATATCTGCAAATGGATATATAGCCAATCCAATCTTGGCTATCTTATCAATGACATTACTTTTAATAAGTAGAGTCATTATATGTATTGTTTTTAGAATAATAACTAATTTCTTCAAAATAAATAAAAAGTTAAATGCAATAATATTAGAAATATTAAACTTTTTATTTGGAGTGTATATATTTTTATTATTTTTCTGGAATAACTATGAGTTTTCTAATGTAATATTGAGTTTTGCCACAAAAGTATTATGGTTTGTAATATTTTTTCTTCCTATACTCGAACCATTTTTATATAATAAAATTGAAAAATATTATCTTAAGTTAAAAAGTAATAAATAAAAATGTTTAATCATA
>DOYA01000031.1 GCA_003518755.1 Clostridiales bacterium
TTACTGTTTCAATTTCTTCATCTGTATCTACATCCCACAATTTATCTATTGTAAATTTTAATGGCTCTAATTTTCCTGGAATTAAAAGCTCTAGTTCATCTCCTAAAGACAATTTATTTCTTATTTCTATTATTGATTTTTCTTCATTATACCCTACAACTTTTCCACCAAATTCATAATCTGTATTATATTGTTTTCCTTCATATTCTTGTATATCTTTATTGTTTCTATCATTAAAATAAAATGTAGTTAATCCTCTAGTTTTTATTTTTTCTATTTCTTTTAGGTATTTTTCTGAATTATAATTTAAAGGGTTTTCAAAATAATCATCTATTGCAGACCTATATATACTTACTATACTTGCAATATAATACTCTGTTTTTAATCTTCCTTCTATTTTTAAGCTATCAACACCCATTTCAATTATTTCTGGAAGTTCATTTATTAAACATAAGTCTTTTGATGATAATATACTTGTTCCATGCTCGTCCATTTCAACTGGCATTAAATTTCCTGGATTATTTCTTTCTTCTAAATATACATCATATGTCCATCTACAGCTTTGTGCACAACTTCCATAATTAGCTGATCTTCCACATAAAAAATCACTTAAAAAACATCTTCCAGAATACGAAAAGCAAATTGCACCATGTACAAATATTTCTATTTCCATACCTTCTGGCTTGTTTTCCATAATGTATTTAATTTGATCTTTACTTAGTTCTCTTGCCATTATCATTCTTTTGCAACCTTGATTATACCAAAATTTACATGACTCCAAGCTTACTAGATTTGCTTGTGTACTAACATTTACTGGTACTGATGGTGCATATTTTAAAATAGCACTTATTACTCCAGGATCAGCAGCTATTATTCCATCTGGTTTTATTTGTTCTAGTTTTTTGCACATTGATATTACTTCTTCATAATCAGTATCAAATGCATATATATTCATTGCAACATATACCTTTTTTCCAATAGAATGTGCATATTCTATTGTTTTAAATAAATCTTCGTCATCAATTGCAGCTCTTGATCTTAGTGATAAACTTGAAGTGCCACAATATATAGCATCTGCTCCATATAAAAATGCTATTTTTGCTTTTTCAAATGACCCTGCTGGGGCAAGTAACTCTGGTTTTTGCATTATTTTACTCCCTATTTTTGCTAATTTTTCTTAATTTTATCATAAATTTTTGATTTTTACTAGTTTTTTTTAGACTTTTATACTATAATGAAATTAAATATAACAAATTGAGGTAAATATATGTCAGATATTAATAATGAAATAAACAAATTAATAGATATTGCTAAATATCTTGTTGCAAATGGTTTAGCAACTAAAGATGAATCAAAATTATATGAACAATATAGAGATATAGACTTTTCTGAATATACAGATACGCAAAAAGAAGATGCGTTAAGCGCTTTACAAGGTTTTGAAAATGTCTCAATAAAAGATAGACAAATTGAAGCTTTATTACTAATTGCCCCTGATTTTATTGTAACTGATAATGAAAAAGATGTTTTTGAACGATATAAAAATATAGATATAACACTTTTGTCAGATGAGGAAAAACAAGAAATACTTCAAACATTGGAAATTTGCAAAAGTAGACAATTAAAATATATACAACAACAATTTTATTCCAACCTACTTGAAATAGTAGATACATATATAAAAATTCAAAAAATGTTTGATTTATTTAATACCAATTTAGCTACTATCTCTTATGAAATGAAATACTTAATTAGTAACAGTATACATTCTCCTAATCGTTTTAAAGCAATGAATAGTTTTTTGAACAATTATAAGAAAGAATACCTTACAAGTATAAAAAAACTTCCAAAGAATCCTACAAAAAAAGATATTGATAAGACTTTTCAAGAAATGCTTCTACCTATTACAAAAGATTTATATGCTGCAACCATCATTTTCCATATGGCAAATGATATATCAGAATACTGTAGTAAATCTGAAGATCCTCAAGTCAGATTATTATTTAGACAATATATAACTATTAGAAATTATCTTCAATCAATAACAAGTAAAAACAAGAAAGTGAAAATATCTGATGCATTTATTGATGGTGAGAATAATCCTGATGCTCCTAATGAAGTAAAACCACTTGATATAGCAAATATAAAAACAAAAGAAGATTATTATAATCAAAAAATAGGTTTATTAACACTTCTTGCCAATGCCAGTATGTTTGAATTTCCTTCTAAGCAAAATAAAGATGATAAAAAAAATCGAATTATTTCTGAAATAGATTTATCATCAATAGATTTAATACATTTAGCCAAACTATCTAATCCACCACCAACAAACTTTGAAGAATATATAGATAGAGTAATTGAAATAGCAGATAAAAAAATTTTTGGCAAATATCTTCCTTTTGATGAGCAATTAAAAAATGCCTTAACAGAACAAGAAAACGAATCAAATAAAGATACATATAAAAAACCTCTTACTCCTGCTGAAATTGAAAAATATCTTATTGAACTTGAACACTTAAAAGATAATCTTAACAGATTAAATGGAGATAGACTATATAATTATATTTTGCAAAAAGAATCTAAAAATATAGTTACAAAACCTAATGATATTCAAGGATTTGATATTCAAATAGTTTCAGACAAAGTAGTTGCTAAGCCAAATGGTTTTTTTGCAATATATAATACATTAAAAATAAATCAGCTCGGTTTTTTCGAATTACAGTTTCGAGATGAATTTCGAGAATATATGGCTAGGGAAGGCTATTCAGCTCATAACGCTACTCTTGAAGGAAAAGGTTTTGATATAATGCCTTTCTTTGAACTTACCAATCCATCACCAAATACAGATTCTAATCAGAAAAAGCTTAACAAATATTGTAAATTTTTAAACATTATAAGACATAATGATGTAAAATCAGCCCAAGCTAAAACAACAAATAGAAATGAGTATGAAGATTTATTAATAAATCTGTGTAATTATGTTGAAAGTCGTATTACAGTAAAAGATTCATTCCATACTAAAACAACCAGCTTAACTTTTTTCCAATATATGGAAAGCATAATAGCTTTTTATTGTGCAAAACATGGTATTGTTCAAGCAAATCATACACCAGGAGATCATAATACTGTTGCTGTAAAACAATCTACAATTAGAGAAACATTATTCTCTTTTCTAAAGAATCGCGTAGGTTTATCTTCTTTAGCCTTTATGATTATAGATAAATATGATGAGCAATCATTTTTACTTAGTAGAGAAAATGTAACGAAATCAAAACCATCTGCTTCTTCAGCATCATATTTTACACTTTCCGATGAAAGAGAAGCTGAAAGATATATAAAGGCTTACTCTGATGATGCTATAAAAATACTTCTGTCTAAGTGGCCTTCTGAAATACTTCAACCAATGGGGCATAACCCAAATACTAATAATGGTAGTGATTCCCAAAATAATCCTAACATGGATTATGAGACTAGATAAAAGACACTAAATATAGATTGACCATCTATATTTAGTGTCTTTTTGTGACTGCTAGCCCATCCCCGACTTCCAATATCTCGGTTTCTAAATTTGGATTTTGGGTGACTTCTTGAATATATTCTCTTAAGTTTCTTACAGCAGTTCTTTGTTTGTGTTTATTATAATCACTCATTACATAACCTTTGTATAAAATATTATCTGCAAAAATTGTACCATTATCAGATAAAAGTCTTAGTGATTCTTTTAAGAAAAATGGATATTTTCCTTTAGCTGCATCAATAAATATCATATCATATTTTTCATTTAAAGTGGGTAAAATCTCTACTGCATCTCCTATTATGACATTTATTTTGTCTTCTAATTTCATTTTCCTGATATTCTCGATTGCTTCATTAGCTCTATCAATATCACGCTCTATTGTATCAATTTTACCATTATCTCCTAACAATTCGGAAAAACATATTGCAGAATAGCCTACTGCTGTTCCTATTTCTAGGATTTTCGTAGGCTTTAATTCTTTCATTCTTTTTTCTATTTCTAAAAGCGTATCATCCATTATAATTGGGATGTGAGCATCTAGAGCTTTTTTTTTAACTTTTTTAATTGTATCATTCATTAAAATATGTAAACCTTTCTTTTTTTATTCTCCTGGAACATCTATCTCACCATTATATACAGTTATAGCAGTTTTATCTGTTGTTGATTGTTCTTCTCCTTTAGTTCTTCCTGCTTTATTTTTTTGATTATTACTTGAATCATTTTCTATCATAGAATTCCTAAATTCATCTGTTCTTTTTCCAGAAATTTTTATACCTTTATTTTTAATATATAATCTAAAATAACTACTAAGAATTTCTATACCATTTCCTGTTAATTTTTTTCCATATTTCCCTTTTTCCTCTGGTATAATACATTTTCCGGTATCCAAATTTGAATATTTATCGTCATCACTTTTATTAAAAAATTCTGTAATTAAAGATGTAATAATTTTAGGATATTTTTTATAATGTTGAAAATGAATTTCAGACATTTTTTCTGGATATCTCTTTTGAAAATCTACCAAAAACGAATCCATCTCTTGCATATTTTTTACATATAATTTTTCTATTTCATCATAATTATAATTAGGGTTATTTTTCATTATTACTGCTATTACTTGATCTGCATTCATTCCTTGTGATATATAATATCTTATAAGAATATCAGTATTTTCTCCATTGTAGGTAACATTTCTATCCCTTGTTCTAATTTTATCTTTAATCTGGCTAGCAAATCTACTTTCTATTAATTCTAGACTTTCAATTATAGATTCAATTACTTCTCTCATTTTGTTTATGGCACTAGCTGATATTTGTATTCCTTTTTTTCCTAGGTATTCATTAATACTGTTAAAAATGTCATCAAAATCAATATTTTCTTTTTTTCTACTTTTTGTTTTATTTTTAAGTATTTTCTCTATTTCAATTAAATCTTTATCTGATTGTAAAAAAGGAAGCTTACTTTTTATATCTTTTATGCCTTTTTTTAATATATAATCTCTTATATTAGTTTTAATAACTTCTAATGTTTTTCCTGTATTTATTCCATCTTCAATAAGTACATTAATTTCTTTTATTTCTTTATTCGTAAATACATTATAACGAAGACCATTTGCACTTATAGCCGATTTCTTTCTAGTCTCTTCTCCTTCTATCATACGTGCTCTTAATCCCGGATTAGTTTTATTCATATTAATTCTCACATTTCTTTTTATAATGTAGTTATTTTAATTAAATAACTATCTATATCATATTTAAATATAATCTACTGAAAATTATTATTTTCCACTATTTCTAGCAGCTCTTTCTCTTTCTTTATTATTTAGTATTTTCTTTCTTAGTCTAATTGATTTTGGTGTAACTTCAACTAGTTCATCATCTTGTATAAATTCAATTGCTTTTTCTAGGCTCATTTGAATTGGTGGAACTAGTCTTAATGCTTCATCTGAACCAGATGCTCTGGTATTAGTTAAATGTTTTTCTTTACATACATTTACAGCTAAATCTTCTCCTCTTGAATTAAGTCCAACTATCATTCCTTCATAAACATCTACTCCAGGCCCTATAAATAAATCACCTTTTTCTTGAGCATTATATAATCCATATGTAATTGATTTTCCAGCTTCAAATGCAACTATTGTTCCTCTAACTCTAGCTACAACATCACCTTTAAATGGTTCATATCCTTTAAACATAGTTGCCATTGTTCCTTCACCTTTTGTATCTGTTAAAAATTCAGTTCTATATCCAATTAAGCCTCTTGCTGGAATGTTAAATTCAATTTTTGTGTGCCCTGCTTCAGCTGGCTCCATGTTAACCATTTCACCTTTTCTTCTTCCTAGTTTTTCTATAACTGTTCCAACAGAGTCATCTGGAATATTTACTACTAATGTTTCTACTGGCTCACATTTTACTCCATTTATTTCTTTTATAATAACTTTTGGACGAGAAACTAATAATTCAAAGCCTTCTCTTCTCATTGTTTCAATTAGTACTGATAAGTGTAATTCTCCTCTTCCTGATACTTCAAAAGAATCTGGTGTGTCTCCTTCTTTTACTCTTAAAGATACGTTTTTTTCAAGTTCTTTAAATAATCTATCTCTGATATGACGAGAAGTAACAAACTCACCTTCTCTTCCTGCAAATGGTCCATTATTAACTGAAAATGTCATTGTAACTGTTGGTTCATCAATATTTACAAATTGTATTTTTTCAATATTTTCAGGATCACATACAGTTTCACCAATACTTATATCTGCAATTCCTGCAAATTCTATTATATCTCCTGCTGAAACTTCCTGAACTTCTTCTTTTTTTAGTCCAACATGTGTATATAATTTAGCAATTTTGCCTGTATAAACTGAATCATCTGATTTTACTATTGAAACCACTTGTCCAACTTTAAAATGACCACGTTCTACTCTACCAACACCTATCCTTCCAACATAATCATCATAGTCTATGTTAGATACTAGCATTTGGCTTGTTCCATCTTCATCACACTGAGGTGCTTTTATTGTATTTATCATTGTTTCAAATAATGGTGTCATATCACTATCTGGATCTGCTAAATCTAATTTTGATACTCCATTTTTAGCTGATGCATATACTACTGGGAACTCTAATTGGTCATCATTTGCATC
>DOYA01000137.1 GCA_003518755.1 Clostridiales bacterium
TGTGTACCGGCACGAAAGAATACTCGTTCCTCGTACTAAAGTGCGAGGAATTTTTACTTTTGCAAAAAAAGAATATAGCATAAAAAATTTTCCCTCTTGCATAATAAAATAAAAAATGATAGAATTGCTTTAAATAAAAAAACGGAGGATAAACAACATGAAAAAAGTAATAAAAGTAATAGGAATAATCTTACTAATATTAATAATTTTAATGGTTTTAGCTGGGATTGGTGGCTATGCATATATAAGAAATAAACTAGGTAAGCTTCAATATGAAGAAATCAGCCAAGATGCCACAGAACTAGGTATTTCTGAGCAAACTCAAGAAAAAACATCACCTATGAAAAAATTTAGAAATATTGCATTACTTGGAGTGGATTCTCAAACAGATGACTATGATACCGGATATAGAACAGACTGTATTATGGTTGCAAGCATAAATGAAGAAACTGGAGAGGTTCAGATTTTTTCAATATATAGAGATACTTATGTTCAAATGGAAGAAAAAGGAAAAATAAAATTAGATAAGATTAACCATGCATATTATGGTGGGGTACAAAATACAATAAAAACAATAAATACAAATTTAGATTTAAACATAACAGAATATGTATTAGCTGATTTTAGTGCTGTAAAAGATTTAGTTGATGAAGTTGGCGGAGTAGAAATAAATATTACATCTGAAGAATTGAAATATATAAATGGATACATAAAAAATGTAAATGAAGTTACACATTCAAAATCTAAAAATATTACAAAAGCAGGAACTCAAACTTTAGATGGGGTTCAAGCAGTGGCATATTGTAGGATAAGATATACAACAGGATGGGATTATAAAAGAACAGAAAGAATGAGAACAGTTTTAGAAAAAGTTGTGCAAAAAGCTAAAAACATGAGTGCTTCAGAACTAAATAGATTAGCTGATAATATGCTTCCTAAAATAAAAACAAATATAAAGGCAAATGAAATGATAGGATTAATTCCTAAAGCAATGAAATTTAATATATCAAATAGTTTTGGATGGCCATATTCTACAACAGGAGTACATTTAAGCGGACAATTTTATGGACCGCCTGCAACTTTAGAAACTAATGTTGTAAAATTACATAATGAAGTATTTGGGCAAAATGATTATACTGTAAATGATACAGTAAAAGCAATAAGTGATGAAATAGAAGAAAAAACAGGAGTTCATGCAACAGATAAAATTGACATAGGAAACTAAGAGTGATATTATGCAACGTAATTATGTGCATTGACAACAAAGCAGAATAGTGATACATTATAAAAAACAAACAGAATAATCCGACAAAATAGAGAAAAGTGTTGGATGGTTTACAAAAACATGTCGAATTTTGTTGAAAAAATGGGGAAAATGTGATATAATTAAAAAGATTATTATGTAAAAAATGTTTTGAGGGGGAAATATAATGGAGGTAAAACCTATTGATATAGGTTACATGGCAGAAAATACTACAACTGCTTTAGTACCATATCAAGATGTTTCACTATATAAAAGCAAAATAAAGAGAAAAATAGAAAGAATATCTAAAAGAGGAATAGACATAGTTGGAGGAATTGCAGGTACTTTACTTTTAATTCCACTTACTGCTATTCTATTTATTGCGAATTATGTTTCAAATGATAATGGACCACTATTTTATACACAAAAAAGAATAGGAAAAAACGGAAAAGTATTTAAAATGTATAAATTCCGTTCAATGTGTGTTGGAGCAGATGAAAAATTAAAGAATTATTTAGAAGAAAATGAAGAAGCAAGGAAAGAATATAAAAAATATAAAAAATTAAAACATGATCCAAGAGTAACAAAAATTGGAGAATTTATTCGAAAAACAAGTTTAGATGAATTTCCACAATTTATTAATATATTAAAAGGAGATATGAGTTTAGTTGGACCAAGGCCATATTTGGAAAGAGAAAAAGAAGAAATGACATATTATTATAAATACATAGTTTCCTGTAGACCTGGACTTACTGGATACTGGCAAATTGCAGGAAGAAGCAATGTTACTTTTGAAGATAGATTACATATGGATATGGATTATTATAGAAAACATACTTTAAAAACAGATATGAAAATTTTGAAAAAAACAGTAGAAAAATGTGTAAAAAAAGAAGGAGCATTGTAAGGTGAGAATAGCGATGATTGGTCACAAAAGGATTCCATCAAGAGAAGGTGGAGTTGAAGTTGTGGTAGAAGAGCTTGCTACAAGGCTTGTAAAAAAAGGTTATCAAGTTGATGTATATAATAGAAAAGGAAAGAATGTTCAAGACAAAAACGCAGACATTCAAAATAAAAAGCTAAAAGAATATAAAGGCATAAACATAAAAACTATTCTAACCATAAACAAAAAAGGAATAGATGCCTTAATCTATTCTTTTTTTGCGTCTATTATAGCCTCAATAAAAAAATATGACTGTTTACATTACCATGCAGAAGGAAGTTGTGGAATGTTATGGATACCGCATTTATTTAGAAAAAGAATTGTTGTTACGATTCATGGGCTGGATTGGCAAAGAGCAAAATGGGGAGGATTTGGTAGTAAATACATAAAATTTGGTGAAAAAATGGCTGTTAAATATGCAGATGAAATAATAGTGCTTTCAAAGGGAGTACAGCAATATTTTAAAAAGGAATATAATAGAGATACAATTTTTATTCCAAATGGAGTAGAGAAATCTCAACATAAAGAACCAAAAGAAATTAAAGAAAAATATGGTTTAGAAAAAGATAGTTATATTTTATTTTTAGCGCGAATTGTACCAGAAAAAGGTTTGGATTATCTAATAGATGCGTACAAGCAAATAGATACAGATAAAAAACTGGTAATAGCTGGTGGAGCAAGCCACACAAATGAATACTATCAAAAAATAGTAGATAAAGTTAAAGATAACGAAAATATTATAATGACTGGTTTTGTGCAAGGAGAAGTTTTACAAGAATTATTTAGTAATTGTTATTTATATTGTTTACCAAGTGATGTCGAGGGAATGCCAATCAGCTTATTAGAAGCAATGAGCCATGGAAAAAATTGCTTAGTAAGTGATATAGAAGAAAATAAGGAAGTTGTAGAAAATATGGCAACTACATTTAAAAAATCAAATGTTGAAGATTTAAAGATACAACTTGAAAAATGCTT
The DNA here is from genome assembly GCA_003518755.1 of Clostridiales bacterium. Taxonomy (GTDB): domain Bacteria; phylum Bacillota; class Clostridia; order TANB77; family CAG-508; genus CAG-269. The sequence continues at coordinate 3,162 of DOYA01000137.1, forward strand.
AACAGATAATAAAAATAGAAAAAACAGCGAAGATATTGAAAATTTTGTCATAAAGAAATATAATTGGGATGAAGTTGTAGAAAAAACAAGTATGTTATATAAAGAATACAAAGAAAGAGTCTTATAAATGAAAAAAATAATAAGAAGAATAATTATATTAATTTGCAGAGTAATGGAAATTTTTTCGGGTTTTGTCAATTTATTATGTTTTAAAAAAGAAAAAATGACTTATGAAGAAGCTAAAAAAGTTTTAAATAGTATTTATACAGAAAATACATTTTTCAATAATGAAGATATAATAAATTTAGATTTAAACGAAGAAATATTTGTAAGCTTAATTATTCCAGTGTATAATGCAGAAAAATATTTGAATAAGTGTATAGATTCAATAATAAATCAAAAAACAAAGTACAAATATGAAGTGATATTAGTTAATGATGGGTCAAAGGATAACTCTCTTAGTATATTAGAAGAATATCAAAAAAAATATAATTTTATAAAAGTAGTTAATCAGAAAAATAAAGGTATTAGTGTTGCAAGAAATGTTGGAATTAATAATGCTACGGGTAAATATATAGGTTTTATAGATAATGATGATTATATTGCTGAAAGTTATATAGAAGAATTGGTAAATAAGGCAGTTGAGAAAAAATCAGATGTTGTTAAATGTGGTTATTGCTCATTTGAAAGTAATACAGGAAAAATTCAGAAAACAAATTTAAAAAATAATATTTCTGTAGATGGAAAAATGAAAGAAGAATTATTTGAATTTAACGGATTAATATGGGGAGGAATAATAAAAAGAAGTTTATTCAGGAATTTTAGATTTCCAATTGGATATTGGTATGAAGATGCAATAACAAGAAATTATATATACAGAGTAAGTAGGCAATCAGAATATATTAGCAAAATTTTATATTACAAAAGAGAACACAAGAATAATGCTTCTAGTGTCTTATGGAATAATGGAAATATAAAGGCGTTAGACCATTACTTTATAATTAAAGGCTTAAATGAATTATGTAGAAACCAAGGAATAGAGGATGATCAATATTTATATTATAATTTGATTCTTGAATATGGACCTATGATGTGGTGGAGAATAAGAGGACTAAAAAAAATATATAAAAAAAGTGCTTTTATTTGTGCTAAACATGTAATTGATAATTTAAATATAATTAATAATGATTATAAAAATCAAAAATTAAATAAAATGGAAAAAGCATTTAAAAAAGGAAACTATTTTTTATGGTTATATAATTCAATGTACTTGTATTTTTTAATTTAATTTTTAGGAGAAGATTATTATGAAAATTGATATAATAACAAGACATTCTGTACCAAATTATGGTTCATTATTGCAATCATATGCTACACAAAAGGCAATTGAAGAATTGGGACATGAATCAGAAATAATCAATTATACTAGATATGATGAAAGATATGAAAATCTTGCAACAACAATGCTTGAAGGTAAAAAGTGGAACAATAATTTTATCTTGAGATTGATATATAAAATGATTCAAACACCAAATTATAAAAAAATGTATAAAAAATTTGAACAGTATAGAAACGGATTTTTAAAGGAAACAGAGAATGAATATGGTAACCTAGAAGAATTAAAAAAGAATCCACCTATAGCAGATGTATATTGTTCAGGCAGTGATCAAATATGGGGAAAAATAGGAAAATCTGAATATGATAAAGCATATTTTTTAGAATTTGTTGAGAAAAAAAAATGCATTGCATATGCTTCAAGTTTTGGAAAAACAGATCTAAATGAAAACTTGAATAAAAATTTGAATAATCTTTTAAGAAAATATAATAAAATATTAGTTAGAGAAAACACAGCAAAAGATTTATTATTGGCTAAAAACATAAACAATGTAGAACAAGTATTAGACCCTACATTATTGTTAGATAGGAAACAATGGGATAAAATAGCAGATAAAGCAAGCAAAAAGGTTAATTATGATTATATACTAGTTTATCAATTGCATTATAATAAAGAGTTTGAAAAATATGCCAAAGAGATGGCCAAGAGGAAAAAAATAAAATTAATTAGAATAAGTCCAGCAATTCATCAAATTACAAGACCAGGAAAATTTGTATATTTACCAACACAATATGAATTTGTTAATTACTTTAAAAATGCAGAATACATTTTAACAGATTCTTTTCATGCGACTGTTTTGGCTATTATATTTAATAAAAAATTTATAGATATATTGCCATCTAATAAAACAGGTACTAGAATAGAAAGTATATTGCAACTATTTGAAATTAATAATAGAATTTTAAAACAATATGATAATTATAAAATCATAGATGAGATAATTGATTATGAGAAAGTTAACAATATTTTATTAGAAGAAAGACAAAAATCTCTAGACTTATTAAAGGATGCAATAGAAAATTAGTAATACATATTTTAGGAGTAATGAATTAATGAATACAATAGAAGTTTTAGCTCAGAATGAATGCTGTGGATGCTCAGCATGTTTTCAAAAGTGCCCTCAAAATGCAATAAATATGATACAAAACAATGAGGGTTTTAGTTATCCTATAATTGATAAAAAAAAGTGTATAAATTGTGGATTATGCAGTAAAGTTTGCCCTCAATTAAAACCAAAACAAAATTCAGAAGGAAATTTTCCAAAGGCGTACGCAATGTATAACAAAGATAAAGAAGAATTACTTAAAAGTTCTTCAGGCGGAATTTTTTCTGTTATTGCAAGGTATGTGCTAGAGAACAATGGAGTGGTTTTTGGAGCAACATATACGAAAAATTTAAGCGTAAACCATATAAAAATTGATAATATTAAAGATTTAGATTTACTAAGAGGCTCAAAGTATGTACAATCTAATATAAACAACACATATATAGAGGCTGAAAAAATATTAAAAACAGGAAAGTTAGTATTATATGTTGGCACACCATGTCAAATATTTGGACTAAAATCATTTTTAATGAAAGACTATGATAATTTAATCACATGTGATTTGGTATGTCATGGAGTTCCTAGTGAGAAGCTTTTTAAAAAGTATTTAGAATATTTATCTAATAAATTCAAATCTAAAGTAATAGAATATAGTTTTAGAAATAAAAGTAAAAATGGATGGGGTTTAACGGCTAGGGTATTAACACAAGATAAAAAAGAAAGGTTTATTAACTCGGACTTTGATCCATATTATTATCATTTTTTAAACGGAACTATATATAGAGAATCATGTTATAATTGCCATTATTCTACTTGTAACCGATGTTCAGAGATTACTTTAGCAGATTATTGGGGAATAAAATCAATACATCCTGATTTTTTCTCAGAAAATGGTCGATCTTTGATTTTAATAAACAATATAAAAGGTGAAAAAATTATTCAAAATATAAAGGATGATATTGAATTTATTAATACAAATTTAGAATTTGCATGTTCAAAAAACAGAAATTTAATAGAACCATCTAAAAGAAAAGAACAAAGAAATGATATATATATGGATATAGATAACATGAGTGCAGATAAATATATAAAGAAAAAGCTTGCCTATAAAATAACCTGTAAAAAAATAATAAAAAGAATTATTCCAAATAGAATAAAAAAATTTTTAAAAAAGATTATAAATGTATGAGGTATTAAAATGATAAGAATATTACATTCAGTGAGTAACATGGATAGGGCAGGTATAGAAACAATGCTCATGAATTATTACCGTAATATAGATAAAAGGAAAATACAATTTGATTTTTTATGTAATAAGAAAAAACCAGGAGCATATGACGATGAAATAAGAAGTCTTGGAGGAAACATTTATCATTCTCCAGGACTAAATCCTTTAAAATTCTTTAAGTATGAGCATTTTATGCAACAACTCTTTAATAATAATCCAGATATAAAAATAATGCATTCTCATAATGGAGAACTGGCATATCAATCATTAAGAGCTGCATATAAGTATGGAATAAAAACAAGAATTTGTCATGCACACAATACTAAAATGGAATTAAATTTAAAAAAACCATTAAAAATGGTATATAAAACACAATTAAAGAAGGTAGCTAATTATTATTGGGGATGCGGAGTCGATGCAATTAGATTTTATTTTGGAAACAATATTATAAAACAAAAGGATTTTTTTGTTTTAAATAATGCCATAGATGTTGACAGATTTATTTTTAACGAAAACAAAAGAAACGAATTAAGAGAAAAATATAATTTAAAAGATAAATATGTTATAGGTAATGTTGGAAGATTTTCAAAGCAAAAAAATCATATATTTTTGTTACATTTATTCAAAGAAATTTTAAGAGATAAACCCAAATCGATATTGATGCTAATTGGAGATGGAGAATTAATTGAAAAAATGAAACAAAAAGCTATTCAACTCAAAATAAATGAATCAGTAATGTTTATGGGAAATATTAATAATGTAAATGAAATGTATCAAGTAATGGATGTTTTTATATTACCTTCAATTTTTGAAGGGTTACCAGTAGTTGGAATTGAAGCTCAAGCTTCTGGACTTAAATGCATTATGAGTGATGTAATAACTAAAGAGGTTAATATTACAAACAATGTAGAATATTTGAATTTGAGAAAGGATTCAATAGAAATTTGGAAAAGAACAATTTTGAATTATGAAAACTATAAAAGAAGGAATATGAAACAAGAAATAGAAAATGCTGGATATTCAATAAAAGTTGAAGCAAAAAAATTAGAAAAAAGGTATATGAATATAATTATAAATTAATAAGAAAGTAGAGGATATATAATTGAAAGATATTTGTGTGTTAATGTCAACATTTAATGGTGAAAAATATCTAAGAGAACAAATAGATAGCATATTAAATCAAAAAGATGTAAAGGTTCATTTATTAGTTAGAGATGATGGTTCAACAGATAAAACAATTGAAATACTAGCTGAATATCAACAAAAAAGTTTATTACGATTCTATATTGGAAATAATATAAAACCTGCGCATAGCTTTATAGAGCTTGTACATAAAGCTGAAGATTTTGATTTTTATGCATTTGCGGACCAAGACGACTACTGGTATGAAAACAAGCTAATACGAGCAATAGAATGTTTAAAAGAGTATACTACACAAAAAAAGGAAGCTATATATATTTCAGCATTAGAGATAGTTGATAAAAATCTATTACATATAGAAAACAGTGTCAATCAAAATGCAAAATTTACAATAGAGGAATCTTTTATAGAATCACCTGCAGTTGGCTGTACAATGGTGTTTAACAAATATATGAGAAAAAGAATAATAGATAAGAATACTCAAGATATTGAAATTGCAATGCATGATTCTTGGATATATAGAGTAGGCATATCAATTGGAGCCAAAATAATATATGATAAAAAAGGATATATAAAATATAGACAGCATGAAAACAACACTATTGGTGTAAAAAAAGAGAAAAACGTCATAAACCAAACAAAAAATCTATTTTCTAAAAGAAGAAAGTATAAGGGAAAGGTCGCACAAAATATACTAAATTTATATAATAATGAAATTATAGAGAATAATAGAAAAGCTTTACAATTAATAACCCAATTGGATAATAGCAGTCTAATATATAAATTTAAAATTATATTTAATAAGAAATTTAGAAGCAATAGTAAAAAAATGAACATAAAATTTTATTATGATATAATAAGAAATAGAATTTAAAAGGAGAACAAATGAGTAAGGAAAAACTTAATTTGATTGAAAAAGTCTTTTTTGCTTTTTATTTAATATTGCCAAGTTATTTTGCAATAGAAATAAACAATTCATTACCGCTGATTACTGCAAGTAGAATCCTATTAATCTTTACTATTATTGCATATGTGATTAAAAATAGAGGAATAATAAGGATTAGAATAATTGATAACAATAAAAAAATGAGTTATCTTATAGAAATATATTTTATTCTAGTTCTATTAGTAAATATAATAAATATAAGATATAATCATAATTCAATAAAAGAAATATTATCAATAATGTTAGAACAAGTTTGTTTTGTTTGGATTATATCAAGAATAATTGATTCAAGAGAAAAATTAAAAGAAGCATTAAAGATTATGGTGATTACATCAATGTTTGTTTCTATAATTGCAATAATTGGTTCAATAACCGGAAAAAATTGGTTCTATAAATTAAACATTGTTAAAAGAGAAATGCTAATGGCAAGTTACTCAAGATTAGGATTTATAAGAGCCGAAGCTGGATTCGGTCATCCAGTTTATTATGGTGCTTATATTGTAATTATAATTCCAATTATAATGTACTTAATAGAAAATGAAAAAAAGAATACGATTATATACAAAATTGCAATGATTTTGAATGTAATTGCATTATTTTTCTCAAATTCCAGAGGATCAATAATTGCTTTTGCAATTCTACTTATATATATGATTATTAATCAAAAAAAAATTGTTCTAAAGAAATACATTGGCATATTAGTAATTGCTTCGGTTTCGTTTGCTTTAGTTGCTATAATTAGCCCAAAAATGGTTAATTTTTTTAACAATATTCTTATATCAATTTACAATGTATTTTCTTCTGAAAGAGTTGATATGCAGAATTATGGACAAAATAATATTCATGGATTAGACTCAAGAGTTAATCAGTTATCAGGGGTTATATGGACATTAAAGCATAGACCTATAGTTGGATTTGGAGCAGGTGCCCATATGCTAAAATTGATAAAATTTACTGACTTAAATGGTAGATGGTTTAATACGAATACCTTTGATATGGGATATGTTGCCATATTCTGTCAATATGGAATAATTGGAAGCCTAGGATACATTATGTTGTATTTATGCATTTTAAATGAATGCTTTGAAAAAAATAAAAAAAGAGAATCATTTTATAAAACTATAAAGTATTGTTTTTTTGCATATATGATTTTAATGATTTCTGTTGTAGTAAATAATACCTTATTACTTTTAATATTATCATTAATGATTTCATATGAAAATATCCTAAAAAACGAAGAAAATATAATAAGTATTAAATAAAAATTTAAGCGAATAATTTATATTAAGATATATGCTATGTATATGTAAATGTTAATAAAATAAAAAAGGTAATTAATAACTAGTATAATTAATTATACTAGTTATTATAAAAATGATTTATAAGAATAAAATACGAAACTAAACAAGGAGTTGGAATAGTAAGTGCTGCAATGTTAATAGGAGAAATTGGAGACATCAATAGATTTGATAGTTACGAGCAAATAAGAAGATATGCAGGATTAAATTTAGTTGAAAATAGCTCAGGGAAACATCAAGGTAAAACAACAATATCAAAAAGAGGAAGAAGTTTGCTAAGAAGTATATTGTATAGAATAGCTTTCGTAATGGTAGGCAAAAATAAAGAAATGAAAAAACTATACAAATATTTGACTACAAGAAAAGAAAATCAATTAAAGAAGAAACAAGCAATAGTAGCAATAATTGGAAAAATCCTACAGATAATATATGCAGTAGTAACCAAAAATGAAAAATACAAAGCTACAAGAGTATTTACACAAGAAAGAATAGAGCAACTAAAAGTAGCATAACATATATTTTTAATTTAGCTAGATAAAAGTGGCATGAGTGGAGATTACTCCATAAGGCCTTAAATGAGCCAGTAAAAAAGCAGTAATGCCGTGTCACTTTATCTTTATACATTGAACGAAGGTTGGTAAGGACTGTGTAATAGCAGATCCAGTGAGAAAAGATAGGGTTAATGGTAAAGAAAGATTCTAGAGGAATTAAAGAAAAACTTCATAAAATAAAATGCACATTTTTTAGTGTGTTTATTAAGAATGATATCAATTTAATAAATATAATATAATATAAAATTAAAAGATAAATGGAGATATCGAGAGATAATCATTCATTTATAGAGATAGGAGTAAATTATAATGAAGATTGGATTATTGGGAATGGCTTTAAATTCAAACAATTATGGGGTTACAGCTTTAGGAATTTCACAATTAAATGTATTAGAAAAAATAATGAAAAAAAATAAAATAACAAATGTAGAGTATTATGTTTTTTCATCAGAAGAACAAAATGAACTGGATAAATGTGCTAAAGCATTAGCACTGAATAATAAGTTAATTAGTAAAAATCTTATGACTATAAAAGCAGGATTTACAGGAATAAAAAGTATAAAAAAAGCAATTAAAGAATGTGATTATGTTATCGATTTAACTTATGGAGATAGTTTCAGTGATATTTATGGAAAAAAGATTTTTTATTTATACTCTGTTCCCAAAAAAATTTCAAATAAATATAATAAGCTAATAATAGGACCTCAAACCATAGGTCCATACAAAAGTAATATTGTTTCAAAGTATGCAAAACAAATTTTAAAAAAAGCTAAAATTATATGTGTTAGAGACGAAAAATCTCTTGATATAGCAAAAAAATTAACAAAGAGAAACGATATTATATTAACTAGTGATTTAGCTATGGAATTACCTTATACTAAAACAGAATTGCAAGGAGACAAATTTAAAATAGGTATAAATATTTCAGAGCTATTATGGAATAGTTCAAATGAAGAAAATAAAGAAAAATATGGAATAGTATTAGACTATAAAAAACTTATAGAAAATATTTTAAACAAATTTACTAATGATAAATATGAAATACATATAATAACCCATGTATTTTCAAGAGATGATTCTAAAGGAGAATATGGATTAGCCAAGAAGATACATAGTGAATTTCCAAATACTATTTTAGCACCAAAATTTAATAATCCAATAGAAGCAAAAAACTATATGTCAGGACTAGATTTGTTTTTAGGATCAAGAATGCATGCAACAATTGGGGCTTTTTCTTCGGGGGTTCCAATTATACCAATTTCATATAGTAGAAAGTTTGAAGGACTATATGGGTCTATTAAATATAATTATGGTATAAATTTAAGAGATACTACTATAGAAAAAGGATTAGAACATATAGATTATTGTATAAACAATTATGAAAAAATGAAAGATGATTTAAAGAAATCTTTTGAAGAAGCTTTAAATCGTAATAAAACATATTACGAATTACTTGAAAGAATTATAAAATAGGATTGAGAAGTATGAAAGATTGTGTTGAAAATGTACTAAAAAATGATAATTGTGTTGGTTGTGGATTATGTAGTCAAATGTTTCAAGGCTATTATGGCATGCAATTAACAGAACAAGGATTTTTTAGACCAAAAAAGTTCAAAGAAATTAATAATAAAGAATTAGAAGAAACATTTAAAGAACTATGTCCAGGTTATATCAGAAGAAAAGAGTTAGATTCTGATAAGAATATTGGAATATGGGGAAACTACGTTAGTTTAGTTACAGGTTATTCTGCTAATGAAGAAATAAGATACAAAGCATCTACAGGAGGTACTTTAACTTCAGTGTTATTGTATTTATTTGATAATAAAATAATTGATAAGGTTTTACAGGTACAAGCTAATTCTTCAAAACCATATATTTCAAAATACATAATTACAACTACAAGAGAGGATATAATAAATTCTATAGGCTCAAGATATGCTCCTACTTTTTTATTTTCTCAATTAAATGAAATAAAAAATAATAAAGGAAAGATTGCTGTTGTTGGAAAACCATGTGAGATTGCTACATTAAAGAGATATGTTGAGAAATATGAAATAGAAGATAAAATTTTTTGTTATTTATCATTTTTTTGTGGAGGAACCCCTAGTTTAAATGCAACTTTAGAAATTTTAGAAAAACATAATTTAAATAAAAATGATATTACAGAATTAAAATATCGTGGGGAAGGGTGGCCAGGCTATTTTAAAGCAGTTAATAAAAATGGAGAAACAAAAAAAATATCATATATGGATTCATGGTCAAAACAATTATCAAAAAATATTCAAAATTCTTGCAAAATATGTACAGATGGTATTGGTGAAATGGCTGATTTAGTGTTTGGAGATGCTTGGAATTTAAATGAAAATGGAAAGCCGGATTTTAAAGAAAAAAAAGGAGTAAACTTTATCTTTTGCAGAAATAAATTAGGAAAAGAAATTTTAGATAATGCTGTTAAAAATAATTATGTAATTATTGAAAATAAAAACTTAGATGATGCTATATTAAGTAAAATGCAACCATATCAGGCAAAGCATAGAAAACTAGTGTATTATAAGATATTAGGAAAAAAAATATGCTTAAGATGTGTCCCAAAATATCCTAGAAAATTGTTTAAAAATTTTTCAAAAAGTGAAAAATGTAAAAATAAAATTAAAGAAACATTATTAAGTATAAAGAATGAATTGAGGAAAAAATAATGGAGAATAAAGAAGTATTATTAGAACATCAAAAAAAATATATTTTAAACTTTTGTAATAGCATATGGGGTAAAATTTTTTTTCCTATTTCTAATGAAATAAAAAAAAGTATAAAAATACATTTTGAAGATTTAGATGATAAACTAGAACATAATAAAAGAATAATAAAAAGAATTAATTCAATTACTTTAAAAAATCAGAGTAATTATTATATATTAAAGCTAAAACAAATTATTTTTGAAATAAATAATAAAAAGACCTTGAATATTAAAAAAAGAGAAATACCGAGAAATGATTATCTAGCTGTTGTTTGTATTGTTAAAAATGAAAGCAGATATATAAAAGAATGGATTGATTATTATTTACTGATGGGGGTAGATAGAATCTATTTATTAGATAATGAATCAACAGATAATCTTAAAGAAGTTATAAGAGAATATATAGATAAAGAAAAAATTATTTATATAGCGCTTCCACGGGAAAAAAGTTCAAATAAAAGGGTATAATTATGTTTTGAAGTTAGTAAAAAATAAGACAAAATGGCTAGCGGTTGTTGATGCAGACGAATTCATTTTTCCAGTACAAAAGAAAAATCTAAAGGAATTTCTTAAAGACTATGAAAAATATTGTGGGGTTGGAGTTAATTGGGTAATTTATGGACCTTCAGGAAATATCAAAAGACCATCAGGCAATGTAATTCAAAACTATTTAGAAACATTTGAAGACAGAAATAATGAAATGAATCTTAGAATCAAAAGTATAGTTCAACCAAAAAAAACGTTGATTTGTGAATCTTCTCATTATTTTTTATATAAGAAAAGTGAATTTGCTGTTGATGAGAATTATAAAGAAATAGTTGGAGATGGAATTTGTGGAAAAGCTACGACCACAAAAAACTCTATAAATAAAATAAGAATAAATCATTATTGGACAAAATCATTAGAGGATTTACAAGAAAAATGTAAAAGACGGATATGCAGATGGACATTCTAATCCAGTTTATGAAACAACATTAAAAAGAGTTAGTTATCCAATGATAATAGATGATACTTTAGCTAAATATATGAGTGCTATAAAGGAGAAAAATGGAAAAATCTAGAATAAAAAATACAATAAAAAATGTTAAGACAGGTTTAATAGTTCAGCTTGTAAACAAAATTATGGCATTTGTGGTAAGAACAGTTTTTATTAGAATCCTTAATTCTGAATACTTAGGCGTTAATGGGTTGTTTACAAATATTTTATCAATGCTATCTTTTACAGAATTAGGTATTGGAACAGCAATAATTTTTAATATGTATAAACCTGTTGCAGAAAATGATAAAGAAAAAATAAAAAGTTTAATGAAATTGTATAAGATTTCTTATAATATTATAGGTGTAGTTATTTTTATATTGGGATTAGGAGTTATTCCATTTTTTAAATATATTATTAAAGAAGTACCTAATATACACGAAAATATAAAATTTATCTATATATTGTTTTTAATAAATACATCTTCTTCATATTTTTTTACATATAAAAAGTCGATTATTTCTGCACATCAACAAGAAAGTATAATAAATAAAATAGATAGTTTTTTTTATCTAGTAAAAAGTATTTTTGAAATTGCATTTCTATATTTAACAAAAAATTATATAGTTTTTTTAATCGTTCAAATAGGAGGAACAATCCTTGAAAATATTATTATTGCAAAAAAAGCAGAAGTATTATTTCCATATTTAAAAGAAAAGAATGTAAAGAAGCTGAAAAAAGAAGAGTATTCTATAATTTTTGCAAATGTTAAAGCTTTGGTTGTATATCAATTCGGATTAGCAATTTTAAGTGGAACAGATAATATATTAATATCTGCGATGGTAAATGTAGCTACTGTAGGATTATGTTCTAATTATACTTTAATTATTACATCAGTAAAAGGTGTAGTTTTATCGGCAATGAGAGGAGTAACAGCAAGTGTTGGTAATTTAAATGCAATTGAAACTAAAGAAAAAATAGAAGAAGTATTCTATAATTTGATTTTTGTAACATATCTTATATATGTTTTTTGTACCGTTTCATTTATATGTTTACTAAATCCGTTTATAAAAATTTGGTTGGGAGAAAAATTTGTTTTAAATATTGGAATACCTATTGCACTTGCATTTAGTTTTTTTGTTTGTGGAATGAGGTCCCCAGCATATACGTATAGAGTAACATTAGGATTGTTTGAAAAGGGTAAAACAGCTCCATATATTGCAGCTATAACAAATGTGGTATTATCTATTTTGTTTTGTAAGTTATGGGGGGTTGTGGGAATTTTTATTGCTACTTCTGTAGCAGAAATAGTATCATACTCTATTATAGATCCATATTTAATATATAAGTATAAATTTAAATCTTCTATGAAAAAATATATTGTTAAAATGGCCAGATATTTTTTAGCTTTTTCGTTAAATGTAATCATTTGCTTATATCTTACTCAATTAATAAAATATCAGGGATATATAGGATTAGTATTAAAAGGAGTATGTCTAACAATAATAACACTAATTTTCAACGTTTTACTTTATTATAAAACAGATGAATTTAAATATTGTTATGATAAATTTGTAAGTTCAATAATTAATAGAGTAAGAAAAAAAATTAATAGAGAGAAAAATCAATAAATGTCAATTTAGACTTACAAAGTATCATTTTTCTTGCATTTTTCACCAAATAATGATACTATAATATAAGATTTAGTATGAAAGAAGGTATTAAAAATGAAAATCCTAATTACAGGAGCAAACGGAATGCTTGCTAAAGAAGTAAAAGAAAAATTTAGTGAAGGTAATGAACTTACATTAACAGATGTTGCAGAATTAGATATTACAAACGAAAAGATGGTTTATGATTTTATTACAAATTTAAAACCAGATTTAATAATAAATTGTGCAGCATATACTGCAGTTGATAAAGCAGAAGAAAACTTAGAACTAGCAGATAGAATAAATGGAGATGGACCAACAAACTTAGCAAAAGCTGCAAAATCTGCAGGAAGCAAACTGGTTCATATTTCAACAGACTATGTTTTTGGTGGAGATTTAGATTTATCTAAAGCATATAAAGAAGATGATGAAAAAAAGCCTGTTACAGCTTATGGAATTACAAAATTGCATGGTGAGCAAGGAATTCAAAACAATTTAGAAGAATACTACATATTCAGAACAGCTTGGCTTTATGGATTAGGTGGAAATAATTTTGTTAAAACAATGACAAAATTAGGTACAGATCGTGATGAATTAAGTGTAGTATCAGATCAACATGGAAGCCCAACTTATGCAAAAGACCTAACAGAAATTATTTATCAAGCAGTTAATAAAAAAATTCCTTATGGAGTATACAATGCAACAAATGAAGGCTTTACAACTTGGTATGATTTTACAAAAGAGATTTTAGCCGAGCAAGGAATTGAATGTAAAGTAAATCCAGTTACAACAGCAGAATATATAGAAATGATGAAAGTAACTCAAGCAAAACGTCCTTTTAATTCTCAAATGTCAAAAGAAAAATTAAAACAAGCTGGAATTAGTGTTCCAGAATGGAAAGATGGTTTAAAAAGATATTTAGAGGAGGCTCATAATGAAGAATAGAAAAGGAATAATTTTAGCTGGGGGAAGCGGTACAAGATTATATCCACTTACACTTGCAATTTCTAAACAGATAATGCCAGTATATGATAAGCCTATGATATATTATCCTTTATATGTACTTATGGAAGCTGATATTAGAGAAGTTTTGGTTATTACAACTCCAAGAGATTCAGAAATATTTAAAACATTACTTGGAGATGGTTCACAATGGGGAATGAAATTTGAATATAAAGTACAAGAAAAACCTAGAGGTTTAGCAGATGCATTCATTATTGGAGAAGAATTTATTGGTGAAGATAATGTTGCAATGATTCTTGGGGATAATATGTTTTATGGTTCTCACTTAACAGAAATGTTAAAAAGAGCTAATGAAAGAGAAGAATCAACTATATTTGGATATCAAGTAAAAGATCCAAGAGCTTATGGTGTTGTTGAAATTGATTCAAATGGAAAAGCAATATCAATAGAAGAAAAACCTCAAAATCCAAAATCTAATTATGCTGTACCTGGATTGTATTTCTATTCAAATGATGTTGTAGAAATTGCAAAAAATGTTAAACCATCTGCAAGAGGAGAAATAGAAATAACATCAATTAACGAAGAATATATGAAACAAAATAGACTATATGTAGAAACATTTGGAAGAGGAATGACATGGTTTGATACAGGTACACATGATGCTCTTTTAGAAACCGCAAGCTTTGTACAAACTATAGAAAAAAGACAAGGAATGCAAGTATGTTGCCCAGAAGAAATAGCATACCAAAAAGGTTGGATAAATAAAGAACAATTATCAACACTTGCTGATAAATATATGAAAACAGACTATGGAAAATACTTGAAAGAATTGATAAAATAATCTTGTATAGAAAAAATATATAATAATATCAGAGATATTATAGCTTCTGTCTTTATATTAGTTGTAAAAGATGATATATTTATATTGACAATTAAGAACAATTGTTTTATAATGATGGCATAATAAGGGGAAAATGGTAATATGGTGGGAGAAAGGAAACCATATGAATGAAAACATAGAACTAATTGAAGAAAAACAAGTAATGAGTGTTAACTATATAAAAAAACAAATTTATACAATAAGAGGAAAACAGGTTATATTAGATAGTGACGTAGCGAAATTATATCATTATGAAACAAGAAGAATTAATGAAACAGTAAAAAGAAATATTGACAGATTTCCAAGCAAATTTTGTTTTAGACTTACCTTGGATGAGTTCAATAACTTGATGTCGCAATTTGCGACATCAAGTTTGAAAGAAAAAAATAAATATGGTGGAAGAAGAAAATTACCATTAGTATTTACAGAACAAGGAATAGCAATGCTTGCTCCTCTTTTAAAAAATAAAATTGCTATTCAAGTAAGTATTAATATTATGGATGCTTTTATAGAAATGAAAAATTTTTTGAGGGAGAATGGGCAAATACTTGAAAGACTAACAAAAGTTGAATATAAGCTATTAGAACATGATGAGGAATTTCAAGAATTATATAATCAAATACAAACTAATAAAGAATTAACTCAAAAAATTTTCTTTAATGGTCAGATTTATGATGCATATAGTCTTATAATTGATTTAATTCAAAAAGCAAATAAGAAAATAGTAATTATAGATAA
>DOYA01000015.1 GCA_003518755.1 Clostridiales bacterium
TTTCCTGCAAAAACTAATTTAACAGGACGATCTTTATCATTTAAAATTTCTGTAATTCTTTCTAAATCATTAAATATTAATGTGGCTCTTTTATAAGTAGCAAATCTTCTAGCAAAACCTATAATTAAATCATCTGAAGAAAGTGAATTTGTTATTTCTCTAATTTCTTCATAAGCAATTCCAGCTCTTCTTAATCTATTTGTAGTATTTTCTTTGATATGGTCTATTAGTTTTTCTTTTCTTTCAATGTGAGCATTCCAAAGTTCTTCATTTGGGATATTTTTTATCTTTTTCCAAGTTTCATCTAAATAAATTTTATCTTGCCAGTAAGGAGTTGTAGGACTTGTAAGATATTTGTTATATAACTCTTTTAAATTTTGAGCAAGCCATGAGCATGTGTGAATTCCATTTGTAACATATGTAATTGGAGATTCATTTGCTGCTATATTTGGCCAAACATCTCCAAAGAGTTCTCTAGATACTTCTCCATGAAGTTTACTAACTCCATTTTTCTTTCCAGCAATTTTTAATGCAAAAATTCCCATATTAAATCCAGGTTCTAATACATCTGTTGGCTTCATTCCAAGCTTTAAAAATTCTTCTCTTTCAATTGTTAATCTTGGCCAGAAATTTTTAAAATATTTATCCATAAGTTCTAGAGGGAAAATATCATTTCCTGCAGGTACTGGAGTATGTGTTGTAAACACTGTTCTAGAGCTAACAATATCTTTTGCAATTTCAAAAGATACCTGTTTTTGTTCTATTATATCTTTCATTAATTCTAATATTAAAAATGCTGAATGTCCTTCATTCATATGATAAATTGTAGGCTTAATTCCTAATTCTTTAAGAAGTTTTGTTCCTGCCATTCCTAAAACTATTTCTTGGCGAATTCTCATATCTTGATCTCCACCATATAGTTTTAATGTAATTTCTCTATCTTCAGGAATGTTTTTATCAATATCTGAATCTAATAAATATAATGATATTCTACCTACATTTATTTTCCATACTTTTAAAAATACTTCTTTTTGGTTAAATTTAACATTTATTAAGAAATCATTGCCTTGTTCATCTTTTACAGGAAAAATAGGCATATCATCTAATTCTAAGCCATTATATTCACATCTTTGAATTCCATAGCTTTCTATTTTTTGATTAAAATATCCTTGTTTATATAATAAACCTATTCCAACTAAAGGAATACCTAAATCACTGGCAGACTTTAAATGATCTCCAGATAGAATTCCTAAACCCCCAGAATAAATAGGAATAGTTTCATCTAAACCATATTCTGCAGAATAATATGCTATTAAATCATCTTTATTATCTGGATATTTTTTGTTAAACCATGTATCTTTGCTATTCATATAATCTTCATAGTTTTTAAGAACTTTTTCATACTCTTTTACAAAGTTACTATCATTAGCAGCTTTTTCTAACTTTTCTTGAGTAACTCTCTTTAAAAACTTTACAGGATTTTTCTCAACAATATCCCATAAATCTCTATCCATTCTTTTAAGAAGCCTTAGAAATTCAGAGTTCCAGCTCCACCATAAATTATTTGCAATTTCATCTAATCTATTAATACTTTTAGGTAATTGTGGTTTTACAACTATTTTATTAAACACGTACATTTTTATTTGTCCTCCTTAGTACATTAAACAATTTCTTCCTATTCGATATTATCCATTAAAACTTTTTTTTTGTCAATACATTTTTAAAACTTTTTGGGGACACCTTCCAAAAACAGGTTGACAATAAAAAAGAATAAATAACAACATCCCAACAATTTAAATGGATAAATTTATTTATTCTTTATTTTAATTATTCACTTTTCATTGCAACTTGTAAAAGTTGAACATATGGAGAGGATGTCGTAGTTATTTACAACTTTTTGCTCCAATTACGATCGATACAAAAATCAATCATTTTTATTTGTTAATTTTAATTTAGTATTTTCTTTTGATTTTATCAAGAGACAATGAAGAAATTTCTTAATAACTTACATCTTCTTGTTTTAGAAAAAAATCCTTTATCATATCTGTATTCCCCTTCTTTTTTCTATTGTATAATTTCTCTTAAATTTATGTTTATTTTATTATTATTGTAATTTATTGGCAATATCTTTTTAAAAAAAGAGAGAACAAAAAGTATCGGTACCGTTGTACCTAACAATAAAAAGAACTGGTTCATCTGTTCGTAAACAAACATACAGTTCTTTTTATCATATATACTTTACTCTAGACTTTTTATTTTTCCTAATAACTATTAGTTATCGTTATTCCATTTCCTATCTTTGTTATTGGCACTGACACTAGAGGTCGCACTGCTATATCACTATTATTAGAATAATTTCCTTCTAAAGCACCACCATCATAACTTACTAAATGAACAACTTTCTCACTGCTTCCTGCCCAAGGCGAAGCTAACCACCAATACCCACTTGATGGACCATATATTGCCTTATCAAGTGCAGTGGAATTTCCAATAAAATCAACATATCCACTATAACTTGTTACTGCTCCCCCAGATGTATTTTTTCCAGCTTTATATCCTATTGCCTTTGATGAATCCACTTTGCAATCTAATCTTATTGTATGTGTTGCATTATATGAAGCTATAAACATTTCAAGTGTTGGTGCTCCTATCGCCCATGTAGCTACTCCTTCTGCTGCATAATTCACCCACTTTGTTGTATCTAGCAATGCTGCCACTCTTTTTTCGTTTGTGTTATATTGACTAATATTTGTTAGAGTATTCCACCTTGTGTATCTTGAATTTAGATTTTTCCCTAATTCTGATATCATTGATGTTCCATATCCTGGTAAATTATTCAATGCGTAATTTCCAATTGAATTTCTTATTAAATATGCACTATAACTATCAGCATAAAATAATCTCCAAGTTCCTGATTTATTATATCCAGATACTATTTTTCCAAAACTTGCTTTATAGGCATCGTTTACAGCTCCAAAGCCCGCATTTGGATCTATTCCTTGTACTGTTGCTTGAAATGATGTTTTTATTTCTTCCGTGTATTTTACTGTTATATTTGCAGTTCCGCTTGCAATTACCTTTAGCTTAATCTTATCCGTAGTTCCTTCTACCTTTTCAACCTTTATAAAACTTTCGTTACTTGAATACACTGATGTTATCTCTCCTGTTGGATTATCTCCTATAGTAATTTCTGTTGGTGTTATTATTACTTTTCCATTTCTTTTTTCTATTGGATATTTTCTCCCTTTTATTTGCACATAATAATCCTGTGATGGATCTGAACTTGTGAATGTTACTGTTTTTATAATATCTTCTGTTCCTCCTAAATAAAGTGTTAATCCATCTTGCTCTATTGCACTTCCAAATGACATACCTGTTATTATTGTTTGTCCAGTTTGTCCATAGCCTTCTATTTCTCCCTTATTTTTTAATACTTCTAATATCCCAGCAATGTCTTTTTCTGACTCTTTTACAGTTTTAACTCCTATTAAATTATCTAATACTTCAAGATTAGCAAGCTCTTCTACTTATTTTATATCTGATGTTGTTGATGATTTTCCTAACATATTAAGTACACCATTTTCCCCAGTTAACATTTGTATTGATATCCCTGCTAAAATCAAAAGAATAATAAT
>DOYA01000096.1:0-2118 GCA_003518755.1 Clostridiales bacterium
CAATTTTATATTGACTTTTACAATTTCAAATTATTCACTATTCATTATTAATTTTTCATTATTCACTGCGACTTGTTAAAGGCGCAATTTAGGACCGGGTACTTTTTTAAAAAATATTAATTTAATATTGACTATTTATTGTATAAATGTTAGATTGGGTTTAAAAGACAAATAATTCTGGAGGTATTTATGAATTTATATGTTGTTAGACATGGACAAACTGAAGCAAATGTCAATCATTTATTTAATGGGAGAAATGAAAGAGATTTAACTGAATTTGGTGTTGAACAAGCAAATTCATTAGCAAATAGGATGAAAACAATATCAATAGATTTAATATTTAGTTCTCCTTTAAAAAGAGCTAGACATACAGCAAGTATTCTAAATATGAATAATATAGAGATAATTCCTGATGATAGGCTTATTGAACGAGATTACGGAAAATTTACTTTAAAATCAGTAGACTTAATTAAAGATAGAAGAAATAAGCTATATGATTTAGAGAATAATGAAATAAAAGAAATTGAATCATATAAATCGATTTATGATAGAGTAGTGAGCTTTATTGAAGAGATAAAAGAAAAATATGCTGATAATAACATTTTAGTAGTTACTCATGGTGATGTGGTAATAGCGATTAAAGAATTTCTTAATCAAAAAAGTGATATACAACCAAAAACATGTGAATTAATAAAATTTGATATTTAAATATTAGCTGTTAATAGTTTCTGTCTTCATTGACCACCTATTGACAACTTAAAAAAATGTATATATAATTAGCAATGATTTGTAATACATTTAAGGAGGAATTACAATTAATGGCTGATAAATTAATTATTGTGGAATCACCTGCAAAGGCAAATACAATAAAAAAGTTTTTAGGAGGAAGTACAAAAGTTGTGGCATCTATGGGGCATATTAGAGATTTGCCAAAATCAAAACTTGGAATAGATGTAGAACATGACTTTGAACCAGAATATATAAATATTAGAGGAAAAGGAGATTTAATTAAATCTCTAAAAAAAGATGCAGAAACTGCAAAAACTGTTTATCTTGCAACCGACCCGGACCGTGAGGGTGAGGCAATTGCATGGCATTTAGCAAATATTTTAGAAGTTAATAGTGATAAAATTACAAGAGTAACTTTTAATGAAATAACAAAAAATGCAGTACAAAAAGCAATAAAAGAGCCTAGAAATATAGATATAAATTTAGTAAATGCTCAACAAGCAAGAAGAGTATTAGATAGAATTGTTGGATATAAAATAAGTCCTGTTTTATGGAAAAAAGTAAAAAGAGGTTTATCTGCAGGTAGAGTTCAATCTGTTGCAGTTAAATTAATTGTAGATAGAGAAGAAGAAATTGAAAAATTTATTCCAGAAGAATATTGGAATATATATGCTGAATTATTAGATGAAAAATCAAAAAAAGACTTTATAGCACATTTTACTGGAAAACAAGGTAAGAAAGTTGAACTTCATTCTAAGGAAGATGTAGATAATATCTTAAATGATTTAAAAAATGCAAAATATATTGTAACAGATGTAAAAAAAGGAGAGAAAAAAAGAACACCAGCTCCACCATTTACAACAAGTACGATGCAACAAGAAGCATCAAGAAAGATTAATTTTACTTTAAAGAAAACAATGAGTGTAGCACAAAGTCTATATGAAGGAGTAAAGTTACCACAAGGTCTTACGGGTTTAATTACATATATGAGAACAGATTCAACAAGAATTTCAGATGAAGCAAGAAAAGTAGCAAAAGAAGTTATTAATAAAAACTATGGAGAAAAATACTATGAAAACAGATTTTATAGAACTTCAAAAGATGCTCAAGATGCACATGAGGCAATTCGCCCAGCACACATTGAACTTGCACCAGATGATATAAAGGAATATTTAACAACAGATCAATACAAATTATATAAATTAATATATAATAGATTTTTAGCAAGTCAAATGTCAGCAGCTGTATATGATACAATGAATGTTACTATAAATGCTAATAATTATGATTTTAAAGCAAGTGGACAAAATTTAAAATTCAAAGGATTTATGGTTTTATATGTTGAAGGAACAGATTCTAAAGAACAAGAAGAACAAGAAATGCTTCCAG
>DOYA01000096.1:2235-17731 GCA_003518755.1 Clostridiales bacterium
CCACCAAGTAGATATACTGAAGCAAGTTTAGTTAAGGCCTTAGAGGAAAAAGGAATTGGTAGACCATCAACATATTCTCCAACAATCTCTACAATATTAGATAGATATTATATCAGAAAAGAGCAAAAACAACTTGTACCAACAGATTTAGGAAAAGTAGTAAATAAACTTTTAGTAGAAAATTTTGCAGATATTGTAAACGAAGAATTTACTGCAAATATTGAAACAGATTTTGACAAAATTGCAGATGGCAAAGAAGAATGGAAAAGAGTAATAAGAGACTTTTATAAACCATTTATAAAAGAAGTTGAAACAGTTGAAAAAGAGTTGGAACATGTTGAAATTCAAGATGAAGTATCAGATGTTGTTTGTGAAAAATGTGGAAGATTAATGGTATATAAATATGGAAGATTTGGAAAATTTCTAGCATGTCCTGGTTTTCCAGAATGTAAAAATGCTAAACCTATTATTGAAACAATTGATGTGCCTTGCCCAGTTTGTGGAGGTACAGTTATTGTAAAGAAATCAAAGAGAGGTAAAAAATTCTTTGTTTGTGAAAATAACCCAGAAAAATGTAATTACATTTCATGGAATAAGCCAAAACCTGGAGAAAAATGGAGCCCAGAAGAAAATGAAAAAGTAGAGAAAAGAAAAACAATGAAGAAAGCTTCAAAAAGAAAAACTAAAAAGAAAAAATCTTAAAAAAATATTTAAAATTATTACTAGATAATGGTTAAAAAAGAAGAAATAGCTATATATAAATAATCTTCAAAGTTTCTCGGCTCAATACGAAGTGATATCATTTCTAAAATATAAATTAACGAGCCTCTCGCTGCTCTTGCTATGCAAGCCATCGCTTCCTCATTAATTTATATTAAAGAAATGATTATCCCTTCTCCAATCACATTCGAAACTTTTTAATTATTTATATATAGCTATTTAAATGAATGAAATTAGAAAAATGAATAAAATTTGAAAAAACTATTGATTTTTTTTAAAAAAAGTGCTAATATAAACAATATTATTATAGACTTAAAAAAAACCCCTAAAGGTTTTTGTTTTAAGTCTTTTTTTTGTTTTTTAGATTGGAGGAGCCTATGAACACAAAATACATTTTTGTTACAGGAGGAGTTGTATCTGGATTAGGAAAGGGAATAACAGCAGCATCAGTTGGTCGATTATTAAAAAATAGAGGATATAAAGTTGCTATTCAAAAATTTGATCCATATTTAAATGTTGATCCTGGAACAATGAATCCATATGAACATGGAGAAGTTTTTGTTACAGATGATGGAGCTGAAACTGACCTTGATTTAGGACATTATGAAAGATTTATAGATGAAAATTTAACTAAAAATTCAAGCGTTACTATGGGTAAGATATATTCAAATGTAATAGATAAAGAGAGAAGAGGAGATTATCTTGGAAAAACAGTTCAAGTAATACCACATGTTACAAATGAAATAAAAGAAAAAATATATAGTTTTGAAGATAAAGAAATAGATATTGTAATTACAGAAATAGGTGGAACTATTGGGGATATTGAAGGAATATCTATTATTGAGGCTATAAGACAAGTTGGACTTGAGAAAAACCCAGAAGATGTATTATATATACATGTTACATTATTACCTTATATTAGTGGATCAAATGAAATTAAATCTAAGCCTACACAGCACTCTGTTAAGGAATTACAAAGTTTAGGAATTAAACCAAATATTTTGGTTTGTAGAACTGAGCTTGAAATACCGGAAAATATTAGAGAAAAAATAGCACTTTTTTGTAATGTTAGAAAAACAAGTGTAATTCAAAATTTAACAGCTGATAATTTGTATGCAGTTCCATTATTACTTGAAAAAGAAGGGTTAGGAAGAGAAGTGTGCAATCATTTAAGATTAGATAATTATGTTCCTGACAATTCAGAATGGCAAGAAATGATAAATAACATTAAAAACATAAAAGCCGAAGATAGAGTAAAAATTGCAATAGTTGGAAAATATGTAAAATTAGAAGATGCTTACATATCAGTAATAGAAAGTATACATCATGCAAGTTACAAAAATAATGTAACACCCGAAATTAAATTAATAGATTGTGAAACAATTACAGAAAATACTGTAAAAGAAAAACTAAAAGATGTTGATGGAATAATTGTCCCTGGAGGTTTTGGAAACAGAGGAATTGAAGGAAAAATAGAAACAATTAAATATGCAAGAGAAAATAAAATTCCATTTTTAGGAATATGTCTAGGAATGCAAATGGCAGTTGTTGAATTTGCAAGAAATGTATTAGGGTTAAAAGATGCAAATTCTGCCGAATTTAGCGAATCAACAAATAACCCTGTTATACATATTATGGAAGAACAAAAAAATATTAACAAAAAAGGTGGAACAATGAGGCTTGGAAGTTATCCATGTATTATAAAAAAAGAATCACTTGCGTATAAAGTTTATAATAAAGAAAAAATAGATGAGAGACATAGACATAGATTTGAATTTAATAATGATTATAAAAAGAAGATAGAAGAAGCAGGTATGATTTGTTCAGGAACATCTCCAGACGGAAAACTAGTTGAGATTGTGGAATTAAAAAATCATCCATATTTTATTGCAGGGCAATTCCATCCTGAACTAAAATCAAGACCAAATAGGCCGGCACCATTATTTGTAGAATTAGTGCATTTTGCAAAAGAACATAAGCACAAAAATAATTAAAAAGGAGGTTAGGTTACAATTATCAATTAGTTTTATATTATAGAGTAGCAACGTTGATATTGTATAATTTTTGTTGTGTGTTAGATGAGAAAAACAAATACAATTAAATAAAGTTGCGAGTTGAATTTTGATATTAATTGTAACAAAGATATTATGTTAAAATTTACAAAAATGCATGGATTAGGTAATGATTATGTTTATATGGATGCAATTAATCAGAATATTATGAATAGGTCAGAGCTTGCAAAATATGTAAGTGATAGACATTTTGGAATTGGTTCAGATGGATTAATACTAATTTGTAAATCAGATATTGCAGATTTTAAAATGGAAATGTATAATCAAGATGGTTCTCAAGCTGAGATGTGTGGAAATGGTATTAGATGTGTTGGAAAATTTGTTTATGATAAAGGTATGATAGATAAAAAAACAATAACAATTGAAACACTAGCAGGAATTAAAGAACTCAAAATGCACGAAGAAAATGGAAGAATAAAAACCGTAAAAGTTGATATGGGGGAACCAGTTTTAGAGCCAGACAAAATACCGGTTAAATCAAATGAGAATCCAGTCAAAAATTTGATATTAAATGCAGATAATGAAAAATTTAATTTTACATGTGTGTCAATGGGTAATCCACATGCAATAACATTTATAAAAGAAGATGTTAACAGTTTTGATATATGTAAATATGGAAGAATACTTGAAGTAGATAAAGTTTTTCCCAATAAAGCAAATATTGAATTTGTAAACATTATAGATGAAAAAACTTTAAAAATGAGAGTTTGGGAAAGAGGAGCAGGAGAAACTCTAGCTTGTGGAACAGGAGCTTGTGGAGTTACTGTTGCCAGTGTTTTAAATAACTATACACATAGAAAGGTTACAGTTAAGCTAATAGGCGGAGATTTAGAAATAGAATGGAATAAAGAAGACAACCATGTTTATATGACAGGGCCAGCAATTACGGTATTTGAAGGTGAAATAGAGTTAAACAAATGAAAAACTTCGTTTTGTGTTGTAATAATTCAAATATAAAAGGAGTAAAATTAAAATGGCAAATATTAATGAGAATTTTCTAGATTTAGAGGATAGTTATTTATTTTCAACTATTGCAAAAAAGGTAGAAGAATTTCAAAAAAAACATCCAGATAAAAAAATAATCAAACTAGGTATAGGAGATGTTACAAAACCAATTGTTCCTGCAGTAATTGAAGCCTTGCACAAAGCAGTAGATGAAATTGGAACCATAGAAGGCTTTAAAGGATATGGACCAGAACAAGGATATGAGTTTCTAAGAAAAGCTATAGTAGAAAATGAATACATGGATTTAGGAATAGAATTGGATGAAGTATTTGTATCAGATGGTGCTAAATGTGATTGTGGAAATATAGTAGATATCTTTGGGAAGAATAATAAGGTAGCAATTACAAATCCAGTTTATCCTGTATATGTAGATACTAATATTATGTCTGGAAAAAAGGAAAACATAGTGTATTTACCTGTATTAGAAAAAAATAACTTTATTCCAGAATTACCTAAAGAGAGAGTTGATATAATATATTTATGTTTTCCAAATAATCCCACAGGAATGGCAATATCAAAAGAAGAATTAAAGAAATTTGTTGATTATGCTAAAGAGAATAAATCTATTATACTATATGATGCCGCATATGAAGCTTTTATTACAGAGGGGAATATTGCTCATAGTATATATGAAATAGAAGGAGCAAGAGATGTGGCTATAGAATTTAAAAGTTATTCCAAAACAGCTGGTTTTACAGGGTTAAGATGTGGATATGTTGTTATTCCTAAAAGTGTTAAAGGGTATTCACAAGATGGTAAAAAGTTTGAAATGAATAAATTATGGAATAGAAGAACCACAACAAAATTTAATGGAACAGCTTATATTATTCAAAAAGCTGCTGAA
The DNA here is from genome assembly GCA_003518755.1 of Clostridiales bacterium. Taxonomy (GTDB): domain Bacteria; phylum Bacillota; class Clostridia; order TANB77; family CAG-508; genus CAG-269. The sequence continues at coordinate 6,877 of DOYA01000096.1, forward strand.
GCAGTGTATTCAGAAACAGGAAAAGAACAAGTGAAATCAAATATAAAAGATTATTTAGAAAATGCAAAAATAATTAAAGATGGTCTAGAAGAAGCAGGATTTACAGTATATGGAGGGATTAATTCACCTTATATTTGGCTAAAAGCACCCAATAATATGTCATCTTGGGAATTTTTTGATGAACTTTTAGAAAAAGCAAATATTGTAGGAACACCAGGAATCGGATTTGGTTCATGTGGAGAAGGATTCCTTAGAATAACGGCTTTTGGAACAAAAGAAAACTCAATTGAAGCTATAAAAAGAATAAAAGAATTGTATTAAATAAATGAATATAAAATAAAAAAAAACAAAACATATAATTATAGGAAGGAAATAATTATATGTTTTTTTTATTGATAATAGGTTTTATTTTATTAGTTAAAGGTGCAGATTTTATTGTTAAAGGAGCAACAGGACTTGCAAAAATATTTAAAATATCTGAAATGATCATTGGAATTCTTATTGTAGGTATTGGAACAAGTCTACCTGAAATTATAATAACTATCAGGTCTGCAATTATTGGAAAATCTGATATAGTTATCGGAAATGGGATAGGAAGCTCAATTTGTAATATCTTACTTGTTGTAGGTATAGCATCAATTTGTAAGCCAGTAAAAATTGACAAAAGAATATTAAAAATCCATTTTCCAATTTCTCTTATTAGTATTATCTTATTAGGATTATTTTGTAATTTAGGTGGAAATAATCAAATTAATAGAATAGAAGCGGTTTTGCTAGTTCTATTTACATTTGGATATATAATGTATACAATTTATGAAGAAAAGATAGAAAATAAAAGCAATGTACAATTTGAAAATAAAGTTGAAAAAGAAGAAATTTCATTATTAAAAATAGCCTTATTTATGATTATAGGAAGTTTGTTTTTGAAGTATGGTGCTGAATTTGTGGTAAATGGGGCGATTAAAATTGCAGAAATATTTAATATAAGTGAATCTATAATAAGTTTGACAATAGTTGCAATTGGAACAAGTTTGCCAGAAATAATAACTTCTTTAGTTGCATCTGCTAAGAAAAAAAGCGATTTAGCTTTAGGAAATGTAATAGGTTCAAATATTTTTAATATATGTTTATTGCCTGGAATAGGTCGGAATAATAAAACCAATAAATTATGATAATGGATTTAATATATCACTTTTGTTTTTAATAGTAATTACAACAGAAATGTTAATTATACAAAAATTAGAAAATAAATACGTAATAGGACGAAAAAAAGGGATAGCATTAAGTGTAGTTTATCTACTATATACCATAAGATTGGCTATACTTTAGGGGGGACAATGGTACCGGTTCTTTTTGTCCCCTTTTCCAAAAAATGTATTTGACAAATTTTTTGTTTATATATAAAATACAAGTGTAATAGTATAATAAACACGGAGGAAAAAATGAAGAAGAAGTTTTTTAAAATAGTACCAATTATTTTTATCATTTCTATTCTATTAGTAATTACTTATTCATTTGCAAAAGCAACAGACTATGACTGGAAAAAAGGAACAAGTTGGAATGATAAAACACTTAAAGTAGAATCAAATTATCAATTACTATCTCAATCAAATGGATCAATAACACATGTTGCAAGTTTTGACCCAACTGGTGGAAAAATGGATGGCTCAACTGTAGCAGGTAATTATTTGATTTTTGCACAGTATAATTCTAAAACTCCATATACTACTATTAAAGTTGTAGATAGGAGAACATGGAATATTGTTTATACAAAAAAAGATGAAAATTTTGGAAAAGTTAATAATATGACATTTAATCCAAAAACAAATAGGATTATTGTTTCAGATGGAAGTAAAGGAAGAACACAGCCAGTTGAAATACCATTTGATATAACAAATGGAACATTAGGACATGGGGAGAAAAAAACAACAGGAGAGAAACCGAATGGCGAACGGAAATTACACTGTAGGTGGAATAGCTTATGACAAAGAAAATGATAGATTGGTTACTAAGCAAACTACAACATGTGTAAGTATTTTAGATAATGCATATAAAGGAATTAAAGATATTGAAATATATGCTTCGTCACTTACAGGCCAAGGAATAGGATTTTTTAATAACTATATTTATTTACCATATGCTGAATTAGCACATGAATTGGAATATCAACCTACATATTATAATACAGCTGAAATATGTAGTGCATTAATATATATATATGATTTAGAGGGGAATTTTATAAAAACACTCTATATTCCTGGTAAGAATATAGAGTATGGTGAAATAGAATCAATATCATTTGATGAGAATGGAGTAATGTATATTGGTGTTTATGGAAAGTATTATAACGATACTAATAAAAAACAAAGTGCAATAAATTTTTATACTGTAAACCAATATACAAATGCTGATACTGGAAATTTAATAGATTTTAAACCTAATACAGATAGTATATCTGTAAAGAATCAACCAATAAAAACAACATATACAGTTGGAGAAGATTTGGATTTAAGCGGAGGAAATATTACTGTAGAATACAAAGAAAGAATAGTTACTTGGGATAATGATTTAAATAGAACGGTAACAGATCCAAAAGTAATTACAAAAACAATAGATATTGGAGCAAAAGGAGTCAGTGTAACAGGATATGATAAGAATAGAGTAGGAACACAAACAATAACAGTAAAATATGATGGAAAAGAAACTACATTTGATGTTACAGTAAATCCAAAAATAGAAGTAACATTTGAAAAAAATGACGGAACAAGTGAAACGTGGAATCAAACTTTTGTATATGGTGATAGTGGAAACAAGTTTGGATATAAAAACGGAGAAATTTGGCCTGGATATACATATAAAGAAAATGAATTTTTAGGTTGGAGAAGAACAGGATATACATTGCTTGGGTGGAGTAATAATCCAAATGCAATAACTCCTGAATTTAACATATATAGTGATATATCAGATGATTGGATTATGGAAAATGCACCATTAATAACATTATATGCGGTTTGGAAAGAAAAGACAGCAATATTATCATATAATGCAAATGAGCATGGTACAGCACCATCACAGGTAATAATGAAATATACAGAAGAAACAAATGCAGCATCAGCAATCACTGCAACAGGATATACATTTGAAGGGTGGAACACAAATGCAGATGGAAGTGGAACACAATTTGAAGCAAATTCACAAGTTAAGGGATCAAATGTTGTACCAAAGGCAACAGTATTATATGCTCAATGGACTGCAAATGAAGTTAATTTTGAGAATCAAACAATAACTAAAATTTTTAGCAAAAATGAACGAATAATAACAGTGAAAGAGGCAACAAATGGTACAGGAGAATATACCTACACAAAGAAATCTGGTGATTCAGATATAAAAGTCTCAGCTGAAGGAAAAATAACAATACCAGCAAATAAAAATGCAGGAACATATATAATTGTTTTAACAGCCACAGATAGTATATCAAATAGTACAAAAGATGCAACATATACAATCATTATAAAAAAAGCAACTCCTAAAGTGAAAGTAAATTTAATTGGAACAACAAAATGGGGAGAAACCATTACAGCAGAAGCAAGTAATACAGGAAATGGAACATTATATGAATATCAATGGTATTATTTAACATCAAGTGAAGAAGGAAGTGTCACTAATATAGATGGAGCAACAAGTAGTACATATACAGTAGATAAAGAAAATGTTGGTAAATATATTGGATGTAAAGTAACAGTTGCTGAAACAGATAATTATAAAGCAAAAGAAGAATTAACAGAAGAAGTTAAAGAAATAGAAAAACAGGATTTAACTGTAACTAGAACGAATTATAGTGGAATATATGATGGAAAAGAACATGGAATAACAGTAAAAGTATCAAGTACTGATTGGGATGGAAAAGAAATTGTCAGTGGAATAAATACAAATTATGAACAATCTGTAACAGAAGAAGGTACAACAAATATAGAATATACATTAAAACCAACTTTTATAGATGCAACAAATTTAGAAACCGTGTATTACAAAATAGTGGGTGGTACTTATTTTAATGATTATACAGGAACAGGGACAATTACAATAACAAAAGCAAATTCAACAATAACATTAAGTGAAATAAGTGCAGAAGTAGATTATAATCAGACAGGTTCATTTATAGCAAAACCAAGTGTAGAAGGAACATTAACAGCAAAAAGTGAAAACACTGAACAAGTAAATATAACAGAAGGTACAAGTACTGTAGCAAAAGCAAATACAGGTTATACAATAACATATACCGGAACAGGATATACAACAAATGCAACAACAATAACAATTTCACTTGAGCCAACAGATTCTAAAAATTACAATAATTCAACAGCAACATTTAGTGTAACAAAAGTAAATAAAATAGATATGGAAAAACCTATAGTATCAATAGATACAGAAGGAAAGATAACATGGGCAACAATAACAGGAGCAACAAGTTATGAAATTAGTTTTGACAACAATAAATGGGAATCTGCGACGAGTGGAAGTAAAACAATAGATATAAGTACAGCAGGAAATAAGACAGCATATGTAAGAGCACTAACAACAAATAAAAACTACAATACACCATCAGAAGTTGGAAGTAAGGAAATAGCAGTATATAATTTAACAATAAATAAAGGAACAGGAATAAGCAAAGTAACAGGAGAAGGAAACTATATAGAAGGAAAAGAGATACAAATAGAAGCTGTGGCAGAGACTGGTTATACATGGTTAAAATGGTCAAAAACAAAAGGAATAGAGCCAGCAGATATAACATCAAATAAAACAAATTTGAAAATAACAGAAGATACTATATTAATTGCTGAAGCAACAGCAAATGAACTAATATTTGAAGATACAACAGTAACCAAAACATTTAGTACAAAGGAACAAGTAATAAATGTGAAGCCAGCAACAAATGGAACAGGAGAATATACTTATACAAAGAAATCTGGAGATTCAGATATAAAAGTCTCAGCTGAAGGAAAAATAACAATACCAGCAAATAAAAATGCAGGAACATATATAACAGTTATAACATCTACAGATAGTATTTCAAATAGCATAAAAGATGCTACATATACAATAAATATAAATAAAGCAACTCCAACAATAACATTAAGTGAAATAAGTGCAGAAGTAGATTATAATCAGACAGGTTCATTTATAGCAAAACCAAGTGTAGAAGGAACATTAACAGCAAAAAGTGAAAACAATGAACAAGTAAATGTAACAGAAGGTGCAAGTACTATAGCAAAAGCAAATACTGATTATACAATAACATATACTGGAACAGGATATACAACAAATGCAACAGCAATAACAATTTCACTTGAGCCAACAGATTCTAAAAATTACAATAATTCAACAGCAACATTTAGTGTAACAGAAGTAAATAGAATAGATATGGAAAAACCTATAGTATCAATAGATACAGAAGGAAAGGTAACATGGGAAACAATAACAGGAGCAACAAGTTATGAAATTAGTTTTGACAACAATAAATGGGAATCTGCGACGAGTGGAAGTAAAAAAATAGATATAAGTACAGCAGGAAATAAGACAGCATATGTAAGAGCACTAACAACAAATAAGAACTATAATACACCATCAGAAGTTGGAAGTAAGGAAATAGCAGTATATAATTTAACAATAAATAAAGGAACAGGAATAAGCAAAGTAACAGGAGAAGGAAACTATATAGAAGGAAAAGAGATACAAATAGAAGCTGTGCCAGAGACTGGTTATACATGGTTAAAATGGTCAAAAACAAAAGGAATAGAGCCAGCAGATATAACATCAAATAAAACAAATTTGAAAATAACAGAAGATACTATATTAACTGCTGAAGCAACAGCAAATGAACTAATATTTACAGATAAAACAATAACAAAAATATTTAGCAAAAGCGAACAAATAGATAAAAATGCTATAAATGAAGCAAGCAATGGAACAGAACACTATTTATATAATATTATCAAAGGAAATAATGAAGGATATTTTAGCATAAATGGAAAAGATTTAAAAATAAAAGGAAATACAAAAGAAAATACATATAAATTAACTATTGAAGCTGAAGATATTAATTCTAAAAAAACAAAAACAGCAATATATACTATAATTATTACAAAAGCTATAGAAATAAATGAATATGTAATAGAAAACAATATTCTAAAAAACGCAAATCCAGAAACAACAGTAGCAAACTTCAAAAAAAATATTATGCCAGGCAATCTAGTAAATATAAGAATTGTAAATAAAGAAAATATAGAGCTAAAAGAAACAGAAATAATAAAAACTGGAGATAAATTACAAGTAATAGTTAATGATGAGATTACTGAGTATCCAATTGCAATAAAAGGAGATGTTAATGGAGATGGATATGCTGATATCAAAGATATCTTATCAATAAATAAACATAGATTAAATAAAACAAAATTAGAAAATATATATTTTATAGCTGGTGACATAGATGAAAATGGGAATGCAGATATTAGAGACATTTTACAGATTAACAAATATAGATTGAAAAAAATAAACACACTTTAATGAAATGGTATATTTTTTTGAAAAGACTTACCATACTTATATCAGAGTATAAAAAAGCAAAAATAAAATAAAATTGTCTTATATTACGGAAATATTACAGAAATATTGCAATTTCATTACAAATATGGTATAATTAAAATGTACAAAAGCGAATATGAGGTGAATAATATGAAAGGAATTGCAATATTAATATATTTTTTAATATTTATAATATTTGGATTAATTGGATATGCAGTAGTTCAAATAAAGCTTTTTGGGATGAATATAAAAGATTTTTGGAGTTTTGTGGAAGCTAACCAAATGTTAGATAAATTATATGCATTTACAAAAGAATATGAAAAATTAACTATACAAGAGCAAATAATATATTTAAAACAAGCAGAAGAAATATTTAATGCATTTGAAAAAGTACCAAATGCATTATGGGAAGAAGAATATGAAAAATACAATGCTGTATTAGAAAAATATAAGAATATAAAAATGTACAGATGGGCAAATAATTAAAAACGCTTAGCATAATAATTCCATTATTATATAATATAAAAACAGATACTGTAAAAAAACGGTGTCTGTTTTTTATATTCTAGGAAAAATCGACTGTAAGGAGAATTTTTCCGTAGAAGATAAATATGCGAAACTTAAATTTTCTTAGCGACATATGGAGCTTAGAAAATGTTAGTTCCGTTTTTTTTATGTATTTTTCCATTGAAAATAATAATCATTTATGCTAAAATGATACAAAAATTATATATGATGTTCTTGAAGCAAATAATATTGAATATTAATAAGAAAAAGAAAATAAGGAGAATACAATGAATTTAAAAATTGAGGATATTTTAAAATGCACAGAAGGTAAACTTATTATTGGAAACAAAAATGCTGAATGTAGTAGTTATTCAAGAGACACTAGAACAATTAAACATGGAGATACATATATTGGAATTAAGGGCGAAAATTTTGATGGTACTTTATTTTGGGAAGAAGCATTAAATAATGGTGCAGATACAGTAATTATAAATGAAATAGAAATTGATGATACTAAAAAAGAAAAATATAAACAACAAGGTAAAAATATAGTTATTGTTGAAGACACTATAATTGCACTTGGAAAAATGGCAACATATAAAAGAGATTTATATGGAGAGAAGCTTAAAGTTATTGGAGTTACAGGAAGTGTAGGAAAAACAAGCACTAAGGATATAATTGCAAATGTTATGTCTCAAAAATATAAAACCTTAAAAACTGCAGGGAATCAAAACAATTTTATAGGATTACCTTTGACTATTTTAAAAATAAAAGATGAAGAAGTTGCTGTAATTGAAATGGGAATGAACCATCCAGGTGAAATAAGTTATTTAAGTAAAATAGCTAAACCAGATATTGCGGTTATTACAAATATAGGAACATCACATATTGGAAATTTAGGTTCTAGAGAAAATATTTTAAAAGCAAAATTAGAAATTCTTGATGGAATGAATAAAAAAAGAATTGTAATTAATAATGATAATGATTTATTACATAAATGGGAAATAGAAAATAAAGAAGATATTGAAATTCATACATTTGGAATTAACAATGATAGTGAAGCAAAAGCAGAGAATATATCTCTTAAAGCTGATTCAAGTGAATTTATATGTAAATATAATGATGAAGAAATTAAAATAGAAGTACCAGTTAGTGGAGAACATTTTATATTAAATGCACTTTGTGGATTATCTTTTGGAAAACTATTTGGACTATCAAACGAAGAAATAAAAAAAGGAATTAGTACATTTAGATTAACTGCTAAAAGAATGGAAATAATCAAATTAAATAATAATATTACTATAATAAATGATGCTTATAATGCTAGTTATGAGTCAATGAAGGCATCAATTCTAAGTCTTAAGAATATGAATGGAAACAGAAAAATTGCAGTATTAGGAGATATGTTTGAATTGGGTTCGTTTTCAGAAAAACTTCATAGAGATGTCGGAATAGAAGTTGTTAAAAATAAAATAGATAAATTATTTGTTATAGGTAATAATGCAAAATTTATAGCAGAAGAAGCTTTTAATCAAGGATATGATAAAGAAAATGTTTCTTATTTTACAGACAGAGAAACATTAATAAAAGAATTAAAAGAATTTTTACAAAATGGAGATGTTGTTTTAATTAAGGCATCAAATGGGATGAAATTATTTGAAGTTGCAGATGCTATTGTAAAAGGTTAAAAAATAATTAGTTTATTTTGAAAAGAGAGGGAAATTTTATGATTAAATTAGGTGTTATTTATGGTGGAAAATCTACAGAAAACGAGGTTTCTATAAAATCTGCAAAATCAGTTATAGAAAATCTTGATAAAAACAAATATGATATTTATCCTACATACATAGATAAAAATGGAGAATGGTATGAAGATAAAGAAAGTAACAAGATTAAAATAGAAAATATTATAGATTATTTAAAGCAATTTGATGTTGTATTCCCTGTTTTACATGGATTATATGGAGAAGATGGAACAATACAGGGAATGTTTGAATTATTTGGAATTAAATATGTTGGATGTAAAGTATTAGCATCATCTGTTGGAATGGATAAAGTATATACAAAAATAGTATTTGATAAAGCGAAAATTAATCAAACAAAGTATATATATATCAAAACAGATAAAAGCAGTAATTATATATATGTAGATGAAGATTTTAATGAAAAAAATGTAGAACTTGATGACTTAGCACTTATTGCAGAAAAAAAATTAAATTATCCAATGTTTGTAAAACCATCAAATTCTGGATCTTCTGTTGGAGTTAATAAAGCAGAAAATAGAGAACAATTAATTAAGAATATAGAGATAGCAGCTAAGTTTGATAGAAAAATCTTAATTGAAGAAGGTATAAAAGGAAAAGAAGTTGAATGTGCTGTTTTAGAAACAAAAGATGGAAGAATAGAGGTAACAAATCCTGGAGAAATTATACCAGCAGGAGAATATTACTCATTTGATTCTAAATATAATGACAAAGAATCTAAAACTCTAAATAATGCAAGAATCACAGAAGAGCAAAAAGAAGAAATTAAAAAATTAGCATTAAAAGCATTTAAGGCGATAGATGGAAGCGGACTTTCAAGAGTTGATTTCTTTGTAGAAAATGAAACTGGAAAAATATTTATTAATGAAATTAATACTATGCCTGGATTTACTCAAATCAGTATGTATCCTAAGTTATTTAATGAATATGGGTATACATATTCAGAATTACTTGATAAGTTAATAAATAACTAACAAATTTGATTTTTTTATTGAAATCTTGTCGGAATTGATATAAAATAATGACAAATAGAGAGATAAAGGAGGACTTTTTTATGGAATACAAAATCGTAGGTCAAACTGTACCAGTAGTCGAAGTAAAGCTTAACAAAGGAGAATCTATGTATACCCAAAGTGGTGGTATGGCATATCAAACTGAAGGAATAAAAATGCATACAAATGCTCGTGGTGGAGTAATGAAAAGCTTAGGAAGAATGTTTGCTGGAGAATCAATATTTATGGCTAATTATACAGCAGAAACAGATGGAGCAATGGTAGCATTTGCAACAACTGTACCAGGAGCACTAGTACCAGTTGATTTAAGAAATGTACCAAATGGTTTAATTATGCAAAAAGGAGCGTTTTTATGTGCTGAACAAAATGTTGAAACAAAGGTAGCATTTACAAAGAGATTTTCTGCTGGATTATTTGGAGGAGAAGGTTTTATTCTACAAAAAGCTCAAGGAAATGGAATTGTATTTTTAGAAGTAGATGGAGATGTTATTGAAAAAGAATTAGGTCCAGGGGAGGTTTTAAAAGTAGATACTGGAAATGTTGTAGCATTTGATTCAAATGTATCTTATGAAATAGAAACGGTAAAAGGCCTTGGAAATATTTTTTTAGGTGGAGAAGGATTATTTTTAACAAAACTTACAGGACCTGGAAAAATCATCTTACAATCTCAAAATTTTAATGATTTTGCAGGTAGAGTAGCTACACGTATTCCATCAAAAAAATAAACCATATATTTGTACATCGGGAAAGAATGGTATAAAAAATGATAGAACAAGAATATAGAATAAAAAATCAAGAATCATTTGAATTAAAGCATATTTTTGACTGTGGCCAATGTTTTAGATGGAATGAAGAAGATGACCAAAGCTATACAGGTGTTTTTAAAGGAAATGTTCTTAATGTAAAAAAAGAAAAAGATACAATTATTTTTAAAGGTATAGTTAATGGCAATATTAAAGAAGTTGTAGAAGATTACTTTGATTTAAAAAG